>NZ_BAAHWU010000015.1:0-59826 GCF_054601275.1 Dysgonomonas reticulitermitis
AACCACTTGATATCACTCTGAGAGAAGATAGTGAACAATTAAATGAGGTTGTTGTGATTGGTTATCAGGCTATGAAACGGAGAGACCTGACAGGTTCGGTAGCATCTTTAAGTGCTAAAAATATTTCATCCGTGCCTGTCGCTAATGCGGCACAAGCTTTACAAGGAAAGCTACCCGGAGTAAATGTTGTATCCCAAGATGGACGACCTGACGCATCAGTTGCTATCCGTGTGCGTGGAGGAAGTTCCATTTCGCAAAACAATGACCCTTTAATCCTGATTGATGGTGTCAGCGGTACATTAAGCGATATTCCTATAGACCAGATAGAAAGCATAGATGTGCTATTTGTTGCAACCCTTACCTGACGCCTCAAATAATTCATGCAATAAGCGCTTATTGCAATAAGTATTTGCCGCAAAGGAATAATAAAAGCTAAACTATTGGAAATAAAATGGTTGTACTGTCTATCTACGTCATCATACGTCACCGCTTGTCATAGCCCGATGCCTTTTCCCGTGCATGAATGGGGGGTAATTTTGTCTGTCATTTCAAATAATCTTAATAAGCAATTCCTATGGACACAGCAAAAACTGATAAAACGTACAAACGATGGGGCACGGTAATCCGCAATGAGCGGATTCTGTTATCACGAGATAACAGCAAGTTGTATTTTGAGCTGCCCGGAATAAATCCGGCTGCCTAAAACAACTTGCCCCGTCCGCTGGCCGGGGGCGGCTCCCTCCAAAATCGGGAGCCCGTGATGATACCAGATAACAAACCGCCAAGTGTGCAATTATATCAGCTAGATTAAGAATCTCATTTTACTTCCGAATACGGATTATTATCACTTAAGCTTTAATAAAAAAACAGCCTGGAAAAATTATATCTGTACGAAAATAATTTACCTTTGCTTAGCCTTAATAGTCTGAAGATTATATGAAATAAAGTATATATGAACTTTAAAATAACACTGCATAGTACTGAGCCAAATCCATGTATACCGGTCAATTACCAGTATCCAATGTCTGCCGCATTGTACCGTGTCATTGCCAAAGGAGATGCCCGTTACGCCGCTTTTTTACATGGAACCGGTTATGGTAAAGGGTTTAAGTTTTTTACATTCAGTCAAATCGATTGTCCTTTTAATATAAATAGGGAAGAAAAGTACATAAAATTGCGAGGTAATGAACTTTCATTCAGTATATCATTCCACTTGCCGGAAGCCATGGAGAGTTTTATTAAAGGCTTATTTCAGTCTGAAAGAATAGATATAGCCGATAAGAAGTTTCGGGCAAGTTTTGTGGTTAAATCGGTTGAACGCCTCCCTGATCCATTACAAACCCGCAAAGAAAACGAAATCGTCAGTGTCATACTGAAACCGAATTCAATGATTGTGGCAGGAATACCGGCGGAAAATGGAAAATATGAGTACCTCTCGCCGGATGATCAGCGCTATAGGGAAAGCCTGGTTTATAACTGGCGCAGTAAAATCGCAACCTGCTATGATGAAAATACAGCGCAATCAGCAATTTTACTTCTGGAGATTTTACCCATAAAGCTAGCTTTTAAACCGCGTTTAATTACTATTAAGGCAGGCACTCCGAATGAGTCGCAAGTCAGAGGATGGCTAAATTTTGAATTAAAAGTCACTGCGGAAAAACGGTTTGTAGAGTTGCTGCTGAACGCAGGAGTGGGTTTGTATAATCCGATGGGATGCGGGAGTGGGGAGATAAAATTGCTTAAAAATAGCATTAACAATATATGAAACAGATCTATAATTCAATTAATTATGTGTGGTTAACAAAACCTACAGGAGATCCCTTTGTAGATATAGGCGGGTTTGTGATAGAATATTTACAAGAAAAAAGTCCTGATAAATCTATTATGGGTTTGATTGAAGAAGTAACCCATATTTACGTAAATAAATGGGATAATAATTTACATTCGTTTTTTCTCAATTCAACAATAACGCATAATAAAAGTAAAGGACAAGAAGGAATTAAAAAGACACTTGCTTTTTATAAGAGATTGATTGAAGAAGAAAATGCGACGGATGGTTTTTGCCGGATAACTGGACAAAAAGGGAAAGTATTTTCTGCCGGAAGAGATAATCATATTATGTCTGGTTCGGGAACTTTGATTAATTTCCACCACGGCTTTGAAGGCGGGATTATGCTGTCGAAAGAAGCCTTGATTAGAATGTTGTTTGTTCCACTGGGAGTTGAACAGTTAGGTGATAAAGTAGCCATTGTATTTAGTAACAATCAATATGTTAGCCATTATTTTGTACAAAAGAATCTGAAACAGAATTTAAGAGATATTTCTGCGGGAATTTCAAAATCAATCTTAAAATCCGATTTTTCTAATCCTGCGAATGCTTTGTTCGATTATGCGAATCAATGTATCGAAAATGTAAAATCTGCAACTATTAATGAGGAAACAGGGCGTAGTAATACGAAAGGAATAACCTTGAATTTATTTCACTTTACTAATTTCGGTGCAAAACCAACCATTGATTTATACACGTTGCCGGCTGTTTTATTTTCGTTTTATGCGGAATGTATGCTCAAATACAGAAATGAATGGCAAAATTTTGTATTTCGTTATTACAGCAGTTCCAAATTCAAAAATGTCGAATATGATGCCAATTCAAAAAGTTGGACAAATTCCAAAGAAACAGTCGATTATCAAACATATAAAATGTGGAATAACAGGGTTTATAATTCTTTGTTAAACGAAAAATCTTTACTTTCGCTATTTTTGCAACATAGTAAATCCCATATATTTAACTTTAAAATAATAGAATTGTATCAAATAAAAATTAAAAATATGAATACAAAAACATTAGACAAAATCAAAGAATTAGCCAATTTCATTGTTGATAATAGAAGCGATGATGAAATTAAGAAGTTTATGACTCGACTAAATGGTGCAAAAAATATTAATAATTTGCGCAACTTTTTTATCAGGCTATTAGACGAAAATTATAAAGAAGGAAAACAAGAACCTTTATTTTCTTTGGATGAATATGTTGAGTATTTATTTCCGGATGGAAGTTGTTGGAGTGAAATACGCGACCTTTTACTGATAGCCATATATCAAAAATTGCACGAAACAGATAAGCGTGTTGCATTGGAATTGGCAGAAGATGAACAAATTGGAGATAATAATTAACATTAAAAATTAAAGATATGAACTTAAAAACACAAGGATTTGTCCTGTTAGATGTCGATGTAGTGGCACTAAACAATGCAGGCAAAAGTAGCACGAGTAATTTTGACAATGCTGTGGCTACGAAAAAAATCGTAAAAAATGGTCGTGGATACACCTATGTGTCCGGACAAGCGTGGCGTTATTGGTGGCGCGAAACGCTGAAACTAAATCATAAATGGGAGTTGTCACCTGTAACTCGCGATAATAAAATTGCTTTTACCGAAGCCGACCCATTTACGTACGCCGATGATGATGTATTCGGCTATATGAAGGCTGCCAAAGAAGTTGTACTTGACGAGGAAGGAAAGCCTGTTTTAGATAAAAAGGGTAAAGAAACCAGAGAAAATGTTACCGTAACTCGAATTTCGCCTTTGAAAAATTCGGCTATCATTTCAGTCCCCGCTGTCAGACCGGAGGAAAATTGGTCAAGTATGGCGCGTCAAGATGGTGATAGTGTGCCATATAGCAAAGAAGAATATTCTGCAGTTATGAAGGGAATGTTTTCGATTGACCTTTTTCAAATAGGTACATTTGCCTCGTATAACAAAACAGGTTTCAAAAACCTGACAGAAAAAGCAAAAGAAGAAGCCTATAAAAAAGGCGTAACAAAAATTGACGACCCATTTGTAAAAGATAAAAACGGTACACAACAGTTGATTCAATTGCCTAAATCCAGTCGTGAACAAAGAATAGTTGATACAATTTCGGCATTGAAAACTATTTCCGGCGGTGCGATGCAAACTAATAATATGGCTGATGTTACACCTAAATTTATTGTTTTGGCAACAATGAGTTCCGGAAATCACCCCTTTTCTCATATTGTAAAAAGTGAAATTGTCAGTAGTAAAAATGAAAAGGCGGTACTCAACATAGAAGGTCTTAAAGAAGTTTTAAACGATTATAAAGATCAATTTAAAGGCATAATTTTTATTGGAAAACGCAGCGGATTTTTGGACGAATACAATAGCGAGCTAAAGCAATTGGAAACGGAGTTTTCCAATGTCAAAGTTCTAACGATTAATCAGGCGATAGATCAATATTGCGAGCAAGTAAAAACTCAAATACCATAAGGTATGGAAGTGTACAAAATAGATATAACAAGTTGGACAGCTAGTTTTCGTTATCCGAACCTGATAAGCGGTATGCAGCCAACATTGGAAGTACCACCTATCAGTACGATACTTGGATTGATAAATGCGGCCGCCGGTTTTTATATTGAACATAAAAATCTATGTGTTGCATATTATTTTGAATACGAAATGGAAGGGGAAGATTTGGAAACTATTTATCAAATCAGCGGAAAAGATGGAAAACCAACAAATGAAGCCAAATCGAATGTAATAACCCGTAAATTTCTATTTAATAATTTTTTGCGCATATATACGCCTGACAAAAAAATTGCCGGTTATTTTGCTAATCCATATTATCCTGTTTTATTGGGTCGTATGAATGATTTGGCAACAATCGTAAAGGTGTCCGAAAAAGATTGCTTGGCAAAAATGAATGTCGCAGAGAAGATATCCGGACAAATTATTCCGTTTGATTATTATTTGCCGGGACAAATACAAGCCTTACCTCAGTATTTCTCGAATGAATTTCCGCGAAAAAATTTAGGAACGAGACCCTTTTCTATCATTAACCACAAGATAAATGTTGGTGGAAATATAGAGGTTTATCGTGATAAACTTCCAAGCGGCAAGGAGGTCGATGTATATTTTCATAAAATAAATATGGATAATTAATGGCATTGTTAGCCAAATCAAGCGATATTGAACGGAATATTCCTGCAAGAACACTTCGGGAACATATTGACGATTGTATGTTGATTTGGAGTTTTCTGCAAAAAGCGTATCCCTGTGCAGCCGAAGTTTCTGCATTGGGAAATCGTTTTTGGGAACTATTGCGATTTTGTGTGATTTGCCACGATTTAGGAAAAGCACATAATGAATTTCAGAAACTGTTAAGCGGTGTTACTAATCAGTGGAATAATCAACGACACGAATTTTTTTCTGTTCCATTTGTTGATACTTTGCCTCAAATAGATAAAAATACGCTAAAATTACTTCGTTTGGCTGTCGTCGGACACCACAAAGATTTAGAGCAACTTCGCAATTATTTGAACATATATGACGATGGTAACGATTTTGGACAATTAGCGGGTAGCGAAAAAATAAGTTTTGAAGATGCTTTTCTGCAAAATATAGAAATTCAGGAAATTAAAGATTTGCTTAATGGTTATAATTATCCTGTTAATCAGGTAGTTCCAACTTCTATTTATGGATTGATACATAGTTATAATAACACGCCTAATCAACTGTCTCATTCCGATTATTTTGCCTTAATGATGCTGTTTGGCGGATTGAAATGGTGCGACCATTTAGGCTCTGCCCAAATTACAAATATAAATTTGATTGAAAATAAAGATTTTGATTTTTTGCAGAAGCAACGAATGGCTTTACAGGCAGAAGGGTATGATTTTTATGAACACCAGGAAATCTGCGCCAAAACCAAAGGGAATGTAATATTATCAGCGCCAACAGGTGCAGGCAAAACGGAGAGTGCTTTTCTGTGGCTAAAATCACAAATGGAAAATACCGAAAATCAGGGTAGAGTTTTTTATGTGCTTCCATTTACCGCTTCTATCAATGCTATGTATGAAAGATTGAACAAGGTAATTGGCATAGAATCAGAGAAAGTTGGAATGTTGCACGGAAAACTGAACGACTATTTGAACAATTATTTTGAAAATTTACAATATGATGTTGATGTGAAAAAACTCAAAATTCACGAATTACAGGAAAAATATAAAAGTATTATCACACCAATTAAAATTACTACGCCGTTTCAGTTGCTTAAACATTTGTTTGGCTTAAAAGGATATGAGCAGGGCATTTTTGAAATGAGTGGCTGTTATTTGATATTTGACGAAATACACGCTTATAGCCCTGATGTCTTTGCTCAAATTAAAGTATTACTTGAATTTGCGACACGACATTTGAAAGCCAAAGTGATGATTATGACAGCAACAATGCCAAAATTCTTACGCAAAGAATTGGAAGAAGGTTTGGGCATTTACGTGCCGGTTAAGGCGACACAGGAATTATACGACCAATTTCGCCGTCACTGTGTTGTCTTGCACGATGGACTTTTAAGTGAATCGTATGATGCAATAAAAGCCTCATTAAAAGATGGCAAAAAAGTTTTGGTGGTCTGTAATACTGTTAAATCTGCACAACAAGCATTTTTGCGATTAAAAGATTGTGTTGAAAACGAAAATGCAGTTTTATTGCATGGCTCTTTTACGGGCAAAGACCGAGCAATCAAAGAAAAAGAATTGATGCAAGATAATGTTTGTTTGCTAGTTGGTACACAAGCCATTGAAGTAAGTTTGGATATTGATTATGACATTATATACACCGAACCTGCACCGATTGATGCTCTGATTCAGCGTTTTGGCCGTGTAAATAGAAAGCGTAAGAAAGGAATTTGTAAATGTGTTGTTTTTCGCAAAAGTAATGAAAATGACAAATATATTTATCTCTCTCAAACAGTCGAAAAAACAATACAGGCATTTGAAAAAATTATAAAGGATCATAAAGGGGTAATAGATGAATCGTTATTGCAAAATGCGATTGATTATGTGTATGACGATTGGACAGAAAAAGAAAGAGAAGAATTTGAGCGAAAGTATAATTATTTGAGTGAAGCATTACAATTATTATCGCCTATGTTTGACAATAAATATACTGAAGAAGATTTTTATCGTCAATTTGATGGCATAAAGATATTACCGCAGTCAGAAAAATCGAAATTTGAGCAATATCTAGACAAAGGAGATTTTATTACTTCCGAAAGTTTGCAAGTACAAATTAATAAAGGCAGGTTTGTCAGGTGGTTAAAAAGCCAAAATCTCAGAAAAGAAATATATGCGTTTCAAAACAAACAAAAATTAATGCAAATCCCATATTTTATGACAAACAAGAAATATAGCTCTGAATTAGGATTGTTAGTTGATGATGAAGAACCTTGGAAAACATCCGAAATTTTGTGAAAGATGAATATTACAGCCACCTTAATCAATCTTTACCATGTATGCAAGCGTGAATGCTGGCTACATGCCAACGGCATCAATATGGAACATACCAGCGACATTGTGTATGACGGGAAATTGCTTCACGAAACCAGTTATACCGACCGGGCAAGAAAGTATAATGAAATTGACATTGCTGCAAAATTTAAGGACATTGATTTGTTTGGCAAGATCGATTTCTATGATGCCAGGGAAAAAGTTATCCATGAAACCAAACGTAGCGATAAGATGGAAACTGCACACGAATGGCAAGTGAAATTTTATATGTGGCTGTTACTCCTGAACGGAGCCGGAGGCGTGAGTGCAATTCTCGAATACCCACAACTGAGGCAGACAACCCAAATCGAATTAACAGAATCTGATATTAAAGCATTAGAAAATATGGTAACAGAAATCATATCCTTAAAAAACGACGGGAATTGCCCTCCGGTTATTCACAAACCCATCTGTAAAAGCTGTTCCTATTACGAACTCTGTTATATCGACGAAGAATGAAAAAGACTTATTATCTCTTCAATCCCGGCCGTCTGAGCCGCAAAGACAATACCCTGAAATTTACGCCTGTCGATGAGAATGGTGTGGAAGGTTCTCCAAAATATATTCCTATAGAGGGTGTTTCTGACTTTTTCTGCTTTGGTAGTCTGGATGCCAATAGCGCATTATACAATTTCCTGGGAAAAGCTGGAATCTCTGTTCATTTTTTTGATTATTACGAGCACTACACAGGTTCATTCGCACCGAAGGAATATCTGCTGGCGGGTAAAATGCAGATTGAACAGACCAAACGTTATATCGACCGGAAGAAACGTCTCGAAATAGCAAAAAAGTTTATATCCGGAGCCGCCTTTAATATGACCAAGAATCTGCGTTATTACATTAACCGGGACAAAGACCTTACTCCAGTTTTAGAGACTATAGAGCAATATGCCCAACATATAGACAATACTTCAGCTATCGATGAACTGATGGGAATCGAGGGAAATATCCGCCAAGCATATTATACAGCTTTTGACGGTATTATTTCAACAGGCTTTCAAATGGAAAACCGGAGTAAGCGACCGCCGCAAAACGAAATTAACGCAATGATCTCGTTCGGAAATATGCTTTGTTATACACTCTGTCTGAGCCAGATTTACCATACCCAACTGAATCCTACTATCAGTTTTTTGCATGAGCCGGGCTACCGAAGGTATTCATTGGCACTGGATATTGCTGAGATTTTCAAGCCAGTACTGGTAGACCGCCTTATTTTTCGTTTACTTAACAAGAAGGAGATTCAGGCCAGGGATTTCGATCATCAGGTAAACAGTTGCCTGCTGAAGGAACCGGGCCGGAAAATATTTGTTAAAGCATGGGAGGAACGCATCAATGAAACATTCAGGCATCCTGTACTAAAGCGCCATGTGAGCTATAAACACTTGGTAAAGCTGGAATGTTACAAGTTAACAAAGCACATATTAGGAATGGAAGAGTATAAACCGTTTAAAGCACGTTGGTAGTCAGGCTATGTATGTGATTCTGGTATATGATATTGGAGAAAAACGGGTAGGTAAAATGTTAAAGCTTTGCCGTAAATATCTTCATTGGATACAGAACTCGGTATTCGAAGGGGAAATTACGGAAGTGAAATTGAAAGAACTCCTGTCTAAAGCCCGGACAATTATGAAACTGGAGGAAGACAGCGTACTGGTATTTAAAAGTCGGGATGAAAAATGGCTCGAAAAGGAGATTGTAGGACAAGAAAGAAATACCCTGGATAACTTTATCTGAATGTACTATTTGTTGTCGGTCTGTGCGAAAAATGAGTTCTTTGACATTTTGGTGAACATATAAATAAGGAAATAAACTGATAATTAGCAGGATACCTTGTTAGTCGGTCTCCCGTATTTTTCGGGTTATTGGCGACCGACTAATTTAGTCAAAAAATTCGGCATAAAAATCCTCGTTTTAACTACTTAAAATGTATATTTGTATGCCGTTTTAGTACGGCTTTTAATTGAACTTTAGTAGTATTGAAATAAGATACAATGATAGTGCAACACTTCGCGAGCATTCCTTTTAATTGAACTTTAGTAGTATTGAAATTGTTTAACGACTTTGTAAGTGACACCTTTTATAGGTACTTTTAATTGAACTTTAGTAGTATTGAAATGGAAGTAATCATAGTTACCTTGATGAATGGCCAACTTTTAATTGAACTTTAGTAGTATTGAAATATCCAAGTATGCTTTGCGGATGTTTCCTTGCATCCCTCTTTTAATTGAACTTTAGTAGTATTGAAATGACCTGATGAAACGGCATTTAATGCTGAGAAAGGACTTTTAATTGAACTTTAGTAGTATTGAAATATCAAGGTGTTAGGAGTGTTGAAATATACACTCCCTCTTTTAATTGAACTTTAGTAGTATTGAAATAAGATGCAATGATAGTGCAGCACTTCGCGAGCATTCCTTTTAATTGAACTTTAGTAGTATTGAAATACAGAATGAGCACCAGTACTATAACCAGAATTATCATCTTTTAATTGAACTTTAGTAGTATTGAAATGTATTAAGCACAGGCGTAGAGATGGGATTAGTGCCCTTTTAATTGAACTTTAGTAGTATTGAAATCGGTAATATTCATTGTAGACCAGGTCTAATGCGAGCTTTTAATTGAACTTTAGTAGTATTGAAATCAGCCTTCGTCGGAGGGATCGTATTCGTCATAGAACTTTTAATTGAACTTTAGTAGTATTGAAATACGCCAGTACCCGATGTCTGGAGAACCTCCGAGATACTTTTAATTGAACTTTAGTAGTATTGAAATTAACATACTCTGGACGGTTGTATTCTGCAGGCAAAACTTTTAATTGAACTTTAGTAGTATTGAAATAATGTTGCGGGCCCATGGTAGCAGCAAGGGCCAAAGCTTTTAATTGAACTTTAGTAGTATTGAAATATAGAATGAGCACCAGTACTATAACCAGAATTATCACTTTTAATTGAACTTTAGTAGTATTGAAATGGCCTATGCTTGGTTTTGTCCTGTTTCGAAGAGCGTCTTTTAATTGAACTTTAGTAGTATTGAAATAATGGGTAGAGAAGTTATTTTAGATAATTCAATTTTCTTTTAATTGAACTTTAGTAGTATTGAAATTAGATAGTTATGTTTTTACTATTTATTCAAATGAAGCTTTTAATTGAACTTTAGTAGTATTGAAATCGGATGAATATAAGACAGACACTGCAAGGCTTCACACTTTTAATTGAACTTTAGTAGTATTGAAATTTTAAAGCCTCCGGCTAGTCCTCTGTTGCCTCTTTCCTTTTAATTGAACTTTAGTAGTATTGAAATGAAAACTTTTTTCCTCCATTATTTCACCTTTTCTTACTTTTAATTGAACTTTAGTAGTATTGAAATGGTTTGAACAAATCGGACGCAGGAATAGACTGCAAGCTTTTAATTGAACTTTAGTAGTATTGAAATGTAGAAGAACCATAAGGATCAAAAGACCAATAATCTTTTAATTGAACTTTAGTAGTATTGAAATGCGTAGAACCTGTTAATTACTTTCAGGGGCTCGCATCCTTTTAATTGAACTTTAGTAGTATTGAAATGCGGATCTCTCTCGCCTTTTATCTCTCAAATCTCGCCTTTTAATTGAACTTTAGTAGTATTGAAATAGGATCGAGGGGATGGTACATTTTTTTCGGTCTCTAACTTTTAATTGAACTTTAGTAGTATTGAAATTTGGCAACGCTTCGATAAGTTGGACTACGCATGGCCCTTTTAATTGAACTTTAGTAGTATTGAAATGCCCCTTGACGTAGTAGATTGTCAGTTTTTCGCCGCTTTTAATTGAACTTTAGTAGTATTGAAATAGTCTTGATGTCTAGCCATGAATTGAGAATCGGACTTTTAATTGAACTTTAGTAGTATTGAAATTGGGTCTTCCTTACCCTAATGTTAATTTTCTTAACTTTTAATTGAACTTTAGTAGTATTGAAATGTAAATTCCCAATCTACTTCTTTATCGGCACGTTGCTTTTAATTGAACTTTAGTAGTATTGAAATTCTGTTCCTTCTTTTGCTTATATCTTGGACTTAAACTTTTAATTGAACTTTAGTAGTATTGAAATAAATCTATTGCTGTAAAGTTTACGTTTTCCATAATTCTTTTAATTGAACTTTAGTAGTATTGAAATATATTAAGAAGCGTTATACCCGCTGAGCGGATTATCTTTTAATTGAACTTTGGTAGTATTGAAGTTCTGATTAAAAATTAGATGCGTTTGCCCTGGGGAGGGAACAGACGCGATATATCGAATAGAAAATTTAAGAAATCTGGTCTTATAATTCACTGCGTTAGCCCTAGCTAAATATAACAATTATTAAAAAAATAAAAACCATAACGCATTAGTGTTATTATTTATGAAAATAATATTAATATTGTAAAATAGTAGGTTTGCCTTAAACAAAATACTTTTGATACAATGAATTTAGCGGTTCAGATATATATAAAACGCACAGCACGGGAAGAATTGCTTCTGTCTGAACATTTGGAATTTAGCAATATTTTGTTAGAGAGAGCTATAAAATTAAACTTTCTATTATTTTCTGTAAATCATGCAAGATTTACAGAAAATTTATATTGTCCTTTTGTGAACAATATAAGTCTACAGATAAAATCCAATATTTTGATTGTCTAATATAAAATATAAATGCGTATGAAAAGATTAACCACCATCTTCTTTTTTTTCATCCTGGGCATAGGTATAATCCTGGCTCAGACACGGAATATCGAAGGTACTGTAGTTGATGAAACGAATGAACCCCTTCCGGGTGTCACTGTTTTTGTCAAAGGAACAACCGTTGCCACAATTACCGATACCGAAGGTAAATTTGTTATTAAAGTAGCACAAAATGTGAAAAACCTTAGTTTCAGCTATGTAGGTTACGATTCACAGGAAGTATCTGTGGCCGATAACATGAAAGTTACAATGAAGCCTTCAGCCGCAAGCCAATTGGAAGAGGTTGTGGTGACAGGTATGACCCGTACCGATAAACGTATGTTTAGTGGTGCAGCCGATCGTTTGGATGCAGAAAAGATGATGCTGAGTGGGGTTTCTGATATTAGCCGCTCGCTGGAAGGACGTTCGGCGGGTGTTTCAGTCCAAAATGTCTCGGGTACTTTTGGTACAGCTCCGAAAATCCGTATACGCGGAGCTACTTCTATCTACGGTAATTCCAAACCTCTTTGGGTGGTTGACGGCGTGATTATTGAAGATGTAACAGACATTTCTGCCGATCAACTTTCATCCGGCGATGCCGTAACATTATTGGGTAATGCTATTGCCGGATTGAATGCGGATGATATTGAATCGTTCGACATATTAAAAGACGGTTCGGCTACTTCTATATATGGAGCGCGGGCCATGTCGGGTGTTATTGTTATTACCACTAAACGGGGAAGGGCCGGAACATCCAGTATCAACTACACCGCTGAACTGACTTCCAGGATGAAACCCAGCTACCGGAATTTCAATATTATGAATTCGCAGGACCAGATGGGCATTTACAAAGAACTGGAAGCTAAAGGATGGCTTAATTTTTCTGATGTATTGCGCAGGTCAAAGAGCGGTGTTTATGGTCAGATGTACAGGTTGATCGATACCTATGACCGGACGAGTGGTGTTTTTGGACTGGAAAATACACCGGAAGCTCGAAACAGATTCCTCACAGATGCTGAAATGCGTAATACAGACTGGTTTGACGAATTATTTTCCAATAACATAATGATGAACCATTCGTTGAGTATTTCATCGGGTACGGAAAAATCCTCTTCATATGTTTCCATGAGTTTCATGGAAGACCCGGGATGGCATAAGCAAAGCAATGTAACCCGTTATACTCTGAATGCCAATACTCAGTATAACATTCTGAACAACCTTGCCATTTCTCTTTTAGGCTCAGGCTCATACCGTAAGCAACACGCGCCGGGTACACTATCTCAGAGGGATGATGCAGTAAGCGGAAGAGTTTCCAGGGATTTTGACCTCAACCCGTACAGCTATGCGTTAAACACGTCCCGCACAATGGGTACGGAGGATACCTTTATCAGAAACTATACCGGTTTTAATATCTTTCAGGAGTTAGACCAGAATTACCTTGAACTGGACATGATCGACGCAAAATTCCAGGCCGATATAAAATGGACTGTGATAAAAGGATTGGTTTTATCGGCATTGGGTGCCGTCAAGTATCAGACTTCATCGCAACAGCATCATATCAAGGACAATTCGAACTACGCCCGCGCATTTCGTGAAATGTCGGATGCTACTATCCGCGAAAGTAATCCATGGCTCTATGACGACCCCGACCTTACCAATTCATTGCCTATTACTATTCTCGATGTGGGCGGTTTCTACGAAAAACGCGAGTATAAGATGCTGAATTACGACTTCCGTACGTCTGCTAAATATAGTAAGATGTTCGCCGAAAAACATATGATTGATTTCTATGGCGGTATGGAAGTAAATGTGGTGAAGCGTACCAGTGACTGGTTCAGAGGCGTAGGTATGCAATATGAAAATGGAGAATTTCCATTTTTTAACTATCTGGCTTTTAAGAAATACAGGGAAGACAATACCAACTATTATATGCTTAATAATACAATAGGCAAAAACGCTGCTTTTTTCGGCAATTTGAACTACTCCTATCAGGGACGTTACAATGCTTCCGGAACTATCCGTTACGAAGGTTCTAACCGTCTTGGCAAATCGCGTAGTGCCCGCTGGCTGCCTACATGGAATATTTCGGGGGCATGGAATATGCACGAAGAGAGTTTCTTTAAATCCCTGGAACCGGCACTTTCACATTTGAAGGTAAGGACATCCTATAGTTTAACAGCAGAAGCCGGTCCGTTATCGGTGGCTAATTCAGAGGTCATTATTTCCAGTTTCACACCTTGGAGGCCGGGAGCATCGAGCAGTCAACCGGGGCTTACTATATCGGAACTTGAAAATAGTGAGTTGACATACGAAAAGAAACATGAATTCGATTTAGGTATCGATGTCGGTTTCCTGAATAACCGTGTCAATCTGGTATTCGATTATTACAAGCGTAATATGTTTGACCTGATTGGTTATGTTACCACACAAGGTGTGGGTGGTGTGATAAACAAACTGGCGAATACGGCCGAAATGAAATCACATGGCGTAGAGTTTACCCTTTCTACTAAAAATATTAAGACGCCTGATTTCTCATGGACTACAGACCTCACATTTTCTTATAACAAGACTACCATTACCTCGCTGAAAACCCAAGGTTTCCTTTTGGGTATGTTAATAGGTGAAGGGTATCCACGCGAAGGGTATGATCATCGCTCCTTGTATTCTATTCCTTTCACGGGGCTGGACGATGAAGGATTTCCTACCTTCACGTTTACCGATGGCAAGAAAATAACGAAAGCGAACTATGGCGACCTGAACTTTCAGGAACGCGACAATTTGGATTTTCTCAAATATGAGGGCCCTACCGAAGCTCCTTATACCGGTGGATTTGGTAATATATTCCAATATAAGCAATGGACGCTTAATATCTTTATGACTTATGCCTTTGGTAATAAAATCCGCCTCGACCCTGTATTCGCATCCAGTTATACCGACATGGATGCCATTCCTAAAGACTTTATTAACAGATGGATGTCGGCGGGTGACGAAAATATAACTACGATTCCGGTTATCGCATCTGCCCGGCAAAACCGGCAATACAGCCGCCTATATCTTGGTTACAATGCATACAATTATAGTACCGAAAGGATTGCTAAAGGCGACTTTATCCGAATGAAGGAAATTTCATTAACTTATGATTTTCCTACCAAGCTTATCCGTAACTGGAAAATCAGGAAATTATCGCTTAAACTACAGTCTACTAATCCTTTCCTGATCTACTCCGATTCTAAGCTGAATGGACAGGATCCTGAATTTTTCCGTTCGGGCGGGGTAGCCATACCTATGGCACAGCAATTCACATTTACCCTGAGAGCCGGTTTTTAATCACCTTTAAAAAGAAAGATATGAAAAGAAATAATATAGTAATCCTCCTATTGTCCGTATTCACACTGATATCGTGCGATGATTTCCTCGATACATTGCCGGATAAACGTGCCGAATTGAACAATCCGCAAAAGATCGCCCAGATACTGGTTTCGGCTTATCCTTCCGAAATGCCTACGCTGATGTATGAAATGATGTCGGACAATATCACCGATAACGGGCCCCTTTATGGTGTGTCTTATTCAGAACAGACAGTTATTCAATCTTACAAATACCAGGATGTTACCGATCCTGACTGGGATGTTCCGCAACGTGTATGGGGCGTAACCTATAAAGCCATTGCCTCGGCCAATCAGGCGTTGGCGGCAATAGAACAGTTAGGCAATCTCGAAGAGACCGACGGATCGAAAGCTGAAGCCTTGTTATGCCGCGCTTTCGGTCATTTTATACTGGCAAATACATTTTGTATCGCTTACAATCCGGTAAGCAGCAATACCGATCTTGGGATTCCATATATGGAGGCTCCCGAAACGACGGTTAATCCTAAATATGAACGCGGAACCGTGGCAAAAGTATATGAACTTATCAACAGGGATATCGAAGCTGCGCTTCCTATACTCGACGACAATTTTTCACAACCGGCTTATCATTTCAATTCGAAAGCAGCCTATGCCTTTGCTGCCCGGTTCAACCTTTTCTATGGCAAATGGGATAAAGCGGTAGAATATGCGACTAAAGCCATAGGTGAAAATCCTACATCACGATTCAGGAATGTGGTTTACATGAACTCTTTTTCACAACCCATTGATCGTACCTATGCATATATAAATAAGGATGAACCTGCCAATTTGATGATTGTGCCACAACGTAGCTTATGGGGACGGGTGTATAACCGTGCCGCTGCGGGAGCAAGATATGCGCATGCAAGAAGTCTGGCCAATTACACTTTCTGGCAATATTTCCCTTGGAATAATATAGCCAATGGTTATAGCAGCATGTTTGGTTCTACGCAAAATGTGTATTTTCCGAAGTGTAATGAAATTTTCGAGATCACCAATGCCACTGCCCAAACAGGACAGCCTCATACTGTGATAATTCCTTTCACTGTGGAAGAAACGTTGATGTGCCGCGCAGAGGCTAACATTATGCTGAATAAATATGAAGATGCCGTACGTGATTTGAATTACTGGTATGCCTACAATTCTCCGGCGCATACGACTTATTCGGCGCAACAAATCTCGGCATGGTATGAGATTGCTCGCGAAAGGACGCCTCGTTATCCGATGGATTCACGATTGTACGATACCGGCGATGAGATGAAAGACAATCTGGTGCGGGCAGTTCTGGCAATCCGCCGGATAGATGGCGTTCACGTGGGACTTCGCTGGCTGGATATCAGGCGGCACGGTATTACGGTTAATCATCCGGTATATAAAACAACAACCGAATACGATATGATTACACTGAAAGCTTATGACAAACGCACTGCCATACAGTTGCCACAAGATGTGACTGTTGCCGATATGCCTGCCAATCCAAGAGATAATGATGGTGGTGAAAGTAACGTAGTATATTCGGAATAACAACCGTAAGTATAAATATATAAACAAAAATACAATGAAAAGGAATATTTTATATATGACCATACTCTTTGCCGGGATTATTCTTTTTAGTTCCTGCGAAAGCGATGATCCCGACCAGTCTAACAGCATCTTTAATGAAAAAGTGGAACGAAATTCATTTGATAACTGGCTGGAAATCAACTATCGTCAGTCTTACAACATCCGTGTCGCGTATAATCTGGAAGATGTGGAAACAGATTTTAGTTATAATGTGGTTCCGGCCGATATAAAGAAATCGAAACAGATGGCCATCTTACTCAAGCATCTCTGGTTGGAGGCCTATACAGAGGTAGCAGCCGACGGTGTACATTTCATCCGGCAGACAGCGCCTAAACTTTTTCACTTCATTGGGTCTGCTGAGCACGATCCCGGGGCAAATACCATCAGACTGGGTGTAGCCGAAGGCGGAAAAAAGATTACTATTACGGAGGTTAACAAGCTACAACCTTATAATATTGTCAATCAGAATTATTTTAATACTGTTCACCATGAATTCGGGCATATCCTGCATCAGACCAAGAACTATCCGACTGAATTCTGGTCTATATCCTCCGCCGACTATGCACCTACGACATGGCAAAACCGAAACGATTCACAAGCTGCCCAGCTGGGATTTGTATCGCCATATGCAAGTAAATTACCCGATGAGGATTTTGTGGAAGTACTGGCACGCTATATTACCCGTGATGCGGCAGCCTGGGAGGCAACACTGACATTGGCCGGAGAGAACGGGAAAACAAAAATTCTTAATAAGCTGGAGATTGTAAGAACATATATGAGGACGGTATGGGGAGTTGATCTTGACCAACTCAAATCTGTAGTTCAACGCCGTGCAAATGAGATTCAGTATATGGATTTCGATAATCTTGACTTTTAAAACGAAGAGAATATGAAGAAATTTTATTATTCAATTATAGTGCTTGTGATAATGCTATTACAAGCATGTACAAACGAAACGGAGTTGATTTTTGATGAATCGGCTTCGGCAAGGATGGCCAATACTTTAAAAGAATATGAGCAGTTACTGGTCTCCAGCCCCAATGGTTGGTTGGTAGATTACTATCCGCAGGCCAGCCGCGATTATGGAGGGTATCAGCTATTCTTCCGGTTTGCAGAAGGGAAAGCAACTGTAAAGAGCGAAGTAAAGTCTTCTTTACTGACCGTTGACGAATCTACCAGCTCCTATTCGCTGGGAGAAGATATGGGACCTACTCTCAACTTCGACACCTACAACGAAACCCTTAACTTCTTCTCAGATCCGGCATTGAATGTAGGTGGAGGCGCCGGATTCGGCTATGAGGGTGATTATGAGTTTGTCTTTATATCCGGCGATGCCTCGGAGATCATTCTGCGCGGAAAAAAGACTAAAAACACAATTCGTCTCACGCCTTTCCCCGCTACTACTACCTGGCAAGAATACTGCGATGGTGTACAGGATATAAAAGATGCGTTTTCGGCGCCTTCTTACAGTATGACTGTGAACGGAAAAGCTGTGACGTCAATTACAAAACCGTCGGCTGCATATAACCGTTTTGTCATCTCTTACGAAGAAGACAAGGAAGCTGTTTCCTCGAAAATGGCTTATGTGGTCTCCCCTACCGGAATTCGTTTCTACGAGCCGCTGACTATCGATGGGGTAACCATGCAGGAATTTACATTCAATAAGACCTCTGAGCAGATGGTGTCGGCTGATGGAAAAGTTGTTATCAGTCTTGTATTCTCTGTAGAGGATATTTTTGTGAACAGCCTTTCTTCTTCCCGTTGGTATCTTTCTTCGACAAAAATGGGCAGTGGATTCTCTACCTCTTTTGCAACAGTGAAATCTCAGATTGCGTCGAATATTGGAGAACAACTGGCTTATTCGTGGATCGGGGCTTCTATTTCTACCAGTACGCCAAGTTTCTCTTTTGGAAGCTACGATGGCAGTCAAGTATGGTATGGTAGTATTTTGTTCGATGTTACCGAAGTAGAAGGACAGGAAAGCCAAATAGAGATCGTTGTCAAAGGTACATCAGAAGTAAATGGAAGTTGGTATATTTCCAACGGTGCGCCGGCATTGGGTACGTTCATTAATTCCTTGGGTGGGAAATATAATGTAACTACTACTGATTCTCCTCGTAATATTTCGAGCGTAACGCTTGCTGATCCTGCTAATTCGAACCGCTGGTTAACTTTGACGCTGGACGAGGTAGTGTTTCCTTAAATGTTTTAGATAAATAACGAAATTATAAAGCAAATGAAACGAATTATATATTTCTTGATGGTCCTGGTTATTATGACCGGATGCAGTCAGTATGAATATAATCTGTCGGACCCCGGCTTGAAGATTAAAGAATCGCAACTCGACTTCAGTGCAAAAGGAGGGAATGGTTATATTTTAGTAGAGAGCGATATGCCCATATCGGCAAAGAGTAATGCAGATTGGTGTCAAATTAAGGTAGTCGACAAAAAGATAGAGGTTACTGTCGCGTCTTATAGTGATATTGAGAATCGTACAGCGATTGTTACGGTGACAACAGACAACGGCATACCTGTCAATGTGCCGGTAACACAGTCTGCTTCACTGTTTATTATTGAAACCCTTGTCTTCGATACAGATTTTGTGGAAACGACTTTGAAAACTCATGTGATCTCGGACAAGGTGGTTACTGTTTCATCCGCCGATACATGGATTGATGCCAAATATGAGAATGACTCTGTCTATATCTCAGTATTATTCAATAATAATCCGACAATACGCAGTGGAACAGTCGAAGTAACATCCGGTGCTGTTACTCAGGTTATAAAAATTTCTCAGGCGGCAAAATCTTTATTGTTCAGTGACATGTTAGGTGAATGGGAGATGTCCTATAATCCGGGCAATACCTCTACTGTTGTGAATAAAAAGAATATTATTTTCAGTAAATCGGCTACAGCCAATCAGTATAATGTAACCGGATTAGACTTAAATGCAACAATGAAGGTGGTGTTCAATAGTGCGAATAAAACACTTGAGATATATCCATCGCAAGATATGGGACCGTATCCGGGCGATACCAGCAGAAGGCTTTCAATACTGGTATGGACTGCGGACAGTTACATATCATGGGCATCAACTTATTATTATAAAGGAGTCTGGAACAACAGTTTTGATAATATGAGTTTCACTTTTACCGATAGTGGAACCTATACGGGTAAGACTATCGTTGGTTTGTATGGTGTTCACACTTCTGTTATACCTGTTGTTAGTGGGAGTTACACAGCTATATCATCTATCAGGTACTGTAATATTTCCATGACAAAGAAATGATTTATGAAAAGTAACTATGTGATATAGTAATACTACTCTTTTACGAGAGATTACAAACACTACTTTAAGAAACTCCCTTGTATATGAATATGGGGGAGTTTCTTGTGTCTCTCTTATAAGTTGCATGATATATGTAAATTACGTAGAGGATAGAAAATAGGTTTATCAGCCTTTCGCTATTACCTTATCAGTATCAGGATAAACTGATTACATTTTTTTCAAAATAAAAGTAGCCGTTTTGTAGAAGACATGTCTGATTTTCCTACTAAACAAACGTATGTTGATGCTACAGATTCTACTCTAAGAGCAATAAAAGGATGCCGTTTTGATAAAGCTAAAGTGTTTATTTCCAAAGAAAAAAGTAATGAATTCTTTCAGGCGACAGATGATGTCGTAATTTTATCAACAGGGTTAAACATCGATTGCTAAAGCCTTGCAGGAGAATATCTATTTTATGTGGCTTTCGGGCAATAGTACACCTGATTCCGTACTAATCGCCGTACTGTAAAAATAAAAATCTCTGTAAATCAATCGGTTACAGAGATTTTCGTTGTCTCACTAGGATTCGAACCTAGACAGGCAGATCCAGAAACTGCAGTGCTACCATTACACCATGAGACAATATTACTTTTGCGAGTACAAAAGTAATAATTATTTTATTTAGCAATCAATAAGAAGTAATTTTTCTTCCCTTTTTGTGCTATAATATACTTTCCGGCAATCAGATTAGATGTATTGATTGTATCGTCAAAATTTTCCAATTTTTCCTTATTAACCATCACTCCACCGGCTTGAACAGTCTTTCTCATCTCTCCTTTTGAAGGAAAGACCTGAGCTTTGTCCGTAAGTAAATCCACAGCCTTTATCCCGCCGGCTAATTCGTCTTTGGAAATTTCAAAAGAAGGAACTCCCTCAAATACTTGCAGAAATGTTTCTTCGTCAAGCTTCTTCAACGCGTCGGCAGTAGCATTGCCAAACAAAATATTAGATGCTTCCACAGCCTGTTCATAGTCTTCTTCAGAGTGAACCATTACGGTAACTTCTTTAGCCAGACGTTTCTGCAACGCACGCAAATGCGGAGCCGCTTTTTGTTCTGTAACCAAAGTCTCTATTTCCTCTTTGCTCAGAGCGGTGAATATTTTGATATACTTTTCAGCATCATCATCACTCACATTCAGCCAGAACTGATAAAATTTGTAAGGAGATGTATATTTCCTTTCGAGCCAGACATTACCCGATTCTGTCTTTCCGAACTTAGTACCGTCTGCTTTAGTTATCAATGGACATACCAGAGCAAAAGCCTCGCCTGCTGCCTTGCGGCGGATTAGTTCAGTACCGGTAGTTATATTTCCCCACTGATCCGATCCTCCCATTTGTATCCTACAACCTAACGATTGATATAAGTGAAGATAGTCATAACCCTGCATCAATTGATAAGAGAACTCGGTAAACGACATCCCTTCCGAAGCCTCGCCACTAAGGCGTTTCTTTACCGAATCCTTAGCCATCATATAGTTCACTGTTATGTGTTTGCCTATATCACGGATAAAGTTAAGAAAAGAGAAATCCTTCATCCAGTCGTAGTTGTTTACCAATATTGCTGCATTTGGTTTGTCAGACTCGAAATCAAGAAATTTAGCAAGTTGCTTCTTTATCGATTCCTGATTGTGACGAAGTGTAGGTTCGTCTAACAGATTGCGCTCGGCCGATTTCATCGAAGGATCGCCAATCATACCTGTTGCTCCACCAATGAGGGCGATCGGACGATGTCCTGCCCGTTGAAAATGCTTCAATATCATCACACTTACAAGATGTCCGATATGCAACGAATCGGCAGTAGGATCGATACCTACATAGCCTGAAGTCAATTCTTTTTGCAGTTGCTCCTCTGTCCCCGGCATAATCTCCTGTATCATGCCTCTCCATCTTAGTTCTTCAACAAAATTCATCGAATTGGTTGTTTATTAATAATGTAACTTTTTTTAGTTAGGACTGCAAAAGTACGACCTTTTTTCGGAAAGAAAAAACAGAAACTTCTTTCCTTTTAACTAAAAAGTAACAAACTTCTACAGTTAGCAGTAGTCAGTAGTTAGTAGTTAGTAGTCAGCAGTCAGTCAACAGCCAACAACTCGTATCTCGTATCTCGTCTACTCGTAACTTTTTAACTAAAAAGTAACAAACTTCTACACTCAATTAGCCGTTAGCTCCTTGCTTGCGCGGCTACCCTCTTTGTCATCCTGACCGCAGGGAAGGATCCCGATCCCCGAGAGACAGGAGATGCTTCCTGTCGTCAGCATGACAAACCGGAATTTAACTAAAAAGTAACAAACTACTACAGTCATCAGTTATCAGTCATCAGTCAACAACTTGTACCTCGTATCTCGTCTACTCGTAACTTTTAACTAAAATGTAACAAACTCCCATAGTACATGACAAAAAATATTTTACATACATTTAAAAGACTTATTATGTTGCCCTTACAGGGCACGATTCCCTAGTCTGTCATCTCACCGGGGTGTTACCCCCGGGCTGGAATATATCAGGCTTTCAGCCTGTTTCTTTCCTTGATGCCCTGAAGGGGCTACATAATATAGCCCAATGGCAACGCCTTGGGTGGGAAAACGAAATCCCCTGAAACCGCGCCCTGTAAGGGCAATATAAGATTTTGTAATATTTTTTGTCATGTACTATGCAAACTCCACACTCATTTTCACATTTTAACTACACTTCGTTCCGTTGAACGTTGTTTCAAATTTGCTAATTTTCAAATTAAAAATTTATTCCCGATAAGCAGGTTGACTATAAAAAATCCGTAGGATTTTCATATCAATAGAAAATCGTATTCCTCTTTTCTACCCGAACGCCGTAGGTGTTCAACCCCTAAGGGGTTGCGATACCGGGCGGTTTACCTCTTCTATTGATATGAATGCCCTGACGGGCAAAAATTACACCCAATTCTACAGTTATCAGTCAACAGTCAACAACTCGTATCTCGTATCTCGTATCTCGTATCTCGTCTACTCGTATCTTTTTAACTAAAATGTAACAAACTTCTACAGTCAATTAGCCATTAGCCGATAGCTTTTAGCCGTTAGCCGTTAGCCCTTTGCTTGCGCGGCTACCCTCTTTGTCATCCTGACCGCAGGGAAGGATCCCGATCCCCGAGAGACAGGAGATGCTTCCTGTCGTCAGCATGACAAACCGGAATTTAACTAAAATGTAACAAACTTCTACAGTTATCAGCCAACAGCCAACAACTCGTACCTCGTATCTCGTCTACTCGTAACTGTTTAACTAAAATGTAACAAACTTCTACAGTCAATTAGCCATTAGCCGATAGCTTATAGCCTTTGCCGCTTCGCGCCATTTGCTAATTTGCTAATTTTCAAATTAAAAATTATCGCTGTATCTATAGATAAAACTAACGCCGGACAATGTTTCACTTCTCACATGGGTTGCTTCGGACTATCACCCTTGCAATGACGTGCAACAGTAAACAATTAGTTACAAGTTACCGTCGCTTCGCGCCATTTGCTAATCTGCTAATTTGCTAATTATCAAATTATCACTACATCTAATATTTAATTCAGTTTCGACTGTAATTTTTGATTGATCGCGTCAAGAAAATCTTCGGTGTTCAGATAATCTGTTCTCTGCAAATTATCCCCATGAACAAGCAAAGCTAAATCTTTAGTCATCTTTCCTGTCTCTACAACTTCGATACAGGTTTCTTCCAATCTAACGGCAAAGTCTACCAGAGGAGTATTTCCATCCAGTTTCCCGCGATGAGCCAATCCTCGTGTCCATGCAAAAATAGATGCTATCGGATTGGTAGAAGTCTCTTTACCTTGTTGATACTGACGGTAGTGGCGTGTCACCGTACCGTGGGCTGCTTCAGCCTCCATAACCTGCCCGTCGGGAGTAAGTAAAACGGAAGTCATCAAGCCCAATGATCCGAAACCCTGAGCGACCGTATCAGATTGTACATCGCCATCATAATTCTTGCAAGCCCATATAAAGCCACCATTCCATTTGAGGGCCGAAGCCACCATATCGTCTATCAAACGATGCTCGTAGGTGATACCCGCTTTCAGAAACTCCGTTTTATATTCATTGTCGTATACTTCCTGAAAAATATCTTTGAATCGTCCGTCGTAGGCTTTCAATATTGTATTCTTAGTTGACAAGTACAACGGATATTTCTTTTGTAAAGCTAACCGGAAGCAAGAATGGGCAAACCCATAAATAGACTCATCGGTATTATACATCCCCATCGCCACTCCATCTCCATCGAAATTATAAACAGTGTGCGACTGAGGTTCACCATTTTCAGGAGTAAAAGTAATAGTCAGTGTTCCTTTTCCCTTCGTTACAAAGTCTGTTGCTTTATACTGGTCGGCATTGGCATGACGCCCTATGATAATCGGCTGAGTCCATGTATTTACCAAGCGGGGAATATTGCTGATAATGATCGGCTCGCGGAAAACAGTTCCTCCGATTATGTTGCGGATTGTACCATTCGGGGATTTCCACATTTTTTTCAATCCGAATTCTTCAACACGAGCTTCATCCGGCGTAATGGTCGCGCACTTAACGGCCACTTTATACTTCCTGGCAGCCTCAGCACTGTCTATAGTTACCTGATCATTGGTGGCATCCCGGTTTTGGATACTCAGGTCATAATATTTCAGATCTACGTCTACATAAGGAAGAATAAGTTTATCTTTTATATATTGCCAGATTATACGGGTCATTTCGTCCCCGTCCATTTCAACAACAGGGTTTGCTACTTTTATCTTTTGCATACGCTTTCTTTTAAAATTCCTATTATTATTTGTTTCCCATGTCTTTCAGCCACATTTGTAATAATGTAAGCATTTGCGCATGATATTTGAAGTTTTCACGCATACCCCAGCCATGCCCTCCTTCGGGGAATATATACATCGTGGCAGGCACATTGTTATTCTTCAGCGCTTCATAATAACCGATGCTATTGGCAGGCTGCACACTTCCATCATCATCACTTAATAACAGTATTGCCGGAGGAGTGTTCACATTTACCTGTTTTTCGTTTGAAAAAGTATGGATATCTATAGCTGAAGGTTTGTCTCCTAACAGATTGCTCCTCGATCCGCCATGTGTCGGCACTCCCATCGTTACAACAGGATAAAAAAGGATGGAAAAATCGGGGCGTGTACTTGTTCCGGTTGAAGCAAAATGAGTAGAAGCCGTAGCTGCAAGATGCCCTCCTGCCGAGAATCCGGCAATTCCTATTTTATTCTCTTTTATCCCAAGCTCTTTCGCATGCTCACGCACATACCGCATAGCTTGTCGAGCATCATCCAAAGGGACTTCTTTATGTTTGTTTGGCATGCGATATTTAAGAATAATACCGGCAACACCCTGCTTATTGAGCCACTCTGCGAACTGTACACCTTCGTGCCCTATAGCCAATCCCGCATATCCCCCACCGGGACATATTATTACTGCCACACCTGTATTGACAGCCTCGTCCGGAAGATAAATACTGATTTCGGGGACTGTTACATTTGTTACCCATCCACCGTCTCTTTCATACCTTTCCGGCTCACTTATCTCATTATTCGTAGGAGGATTTCCTTCCCATAGTTTCACCACTTTCTGCGCATTCATATTTATAGTCATAAGCGAAAGCAAAAGGCACACTGATATTTTTCTTGCGTCTATCATTTTCATTCGATTAGATTAATTTAAAAAACTGATTCATCAAAGGTAGATATTTTAGGATTTAAATCAAAACCACAATAAGGTAGAAGTAAAGACTGTTTTGTGGAAATTTGACTATCTTTGTGACTTAAAAAAGAAAAAATACGTTAATATGGAAACAGTATTAAGCGGGATACGCTCTACAGGAAAATTGCACTTGGGTAACTATTTTGGCGCGTTAAGAAATTTCACAAGAATGCAAAATGAAAATAAATGCTTCTTTTTCATTGCAGATTACCACTCTTTGACAACGCATCCCGATCCGAAACTATTACATTCAAATGTAAAAAATGTACTGGTAGAATACCTCGCCGCGGGTATTGATCCGGAAATATCGACTGTGTATATACAAAGCGACGTACAGGAGGTGTGCGAACTGTATTTGTTACTAAACATGCACGCTTATCTGGGAGAATTGTCGAAGACGGTTTCTTTTAAAGAAAAAGCGAGAAAACATAAAGACAATGTCAATGCCGGCTTATTGACCTACCCTACCCTGATGGCTGCCGACATATTGATGCATAATGCAAACAAAGTACCTGTGGGCAAAGATCAGGAACAACACCTGGAAATGACACGCAAATTCGCCCGTCGTTTCAATAATATGTACGGTGTAGAATACTTTAAAGAACCTGTAGCATATAATTTTGGACAGGATTTAATAAAAATACCGGGGCTTGACGGAAGCGGGAAAATGGGAAAATCGGAAGGCAATTGCATATACCTGGATGAAGATCCTAAAAGCATAGAGAAAAAAGTAAAACGCGCATTAACTGATGAAGGCCCGAAGGCTCCAAACTCAGAAAAACCGGACTATATAGAAAATCTTTTTACCATATTGAAGGTTGTATCAACTGAAGAAGTAGTACAACACTTTGAAGATAAATGGAATACTTGCGAAATACGCTATGGGGATTTGAAAAAACAGCTCGCCGAAGATATTATCAAAATTACAACGCCTATGCGTGAACGTATTCTGGAAATACAGAATGATGATGCTTACCTACATAGAGTGGCAACCGAAGGGGCTGCCAAAGCACGTGAAAGCGCAAGCAAAGTATTAGCCGATGTTCGTGAGATAATGGGATTCAAAAGATTCTGATATTCAGAATTCTATTATTTAACACATAAGTAAAAGGAAATAAAACAGACATTTGCCCGTATTATATAGAGGAACTACTTATAATGCATATATTTGTAGACTAATATCAGAATAAAAGCGATATGTTTAAATTTCTAGGATTATTACTGCTTATTGTAATCTTTGCATTTCTCATTCTGGGTGTATTCCTGGGAAGGGTTATCAGGACGTTTGGGCCAACGAATAAAACAAAAAGCAGCAATCATAAAAATAATAATTACACGCCTGATCCTCCTCAAAAAAAATTCTCGAAAAAAGAAGGAGAATATGTCAGTTACGAGGAAATAAAAGACGACGAATAATTAAATTTTATGATACAAAGTCATTTAGAGCCCTTTCACAACTGGGAAAAAAACAGGACACCGTATTTTTTTAATAAAATTATTGTATAATACGCGTGTGCGCGTAAATATATAGGCGGGGTAGTCTCTCTAAGAAAATACAGCTAACTGCCAAATTTTCAGGGAGAAAAATAGTTAAAAAAGTGGTATTTTTTTCTCGTATTTTTTGTCTTATTTCAGACATATACCGTAACTTTTGTTATTGAATAATACGTAAATTTAAACCTTTTTTATAGAATAGCAAAGTTTGGTTGTAAAAGATTTTTAAAGTAGTAGTGAGTAGTCAGTAGTGAATGCTCAGAACTTACCACTCACTACTTATTACTCCCCCGCTCGCGCATTCGTTCCGCAGGCGGGGAACCTCACGGTAGGGCGCGGCAGTAATGATCTAAAGAATAAAAGATATTACTAAGAACCTGCATAGTACATGACAAAAAATATTACAAAATCTTATATTGCCCTTACAGGGTGCGGTTTCAGGAGATTTCGTTTTCCCACCCAAGGCGTTGCCATTGGGCTATATTATGTAGCCCCTTCAGGGCATCAAGGAAAGAAACAGGCTGAAAGCCTGATATATTCCAGCCCGGGGTAACACCCCGGTGAGATGACAGACTAGGGAACCGTGCCCTGTAAGGGCAACATAATAAGCCTTTTAAATATATATAAAATATTTTTTGTCATGTACTATGAAGAACCTGTCTAAATTTTATTCGTTCAAATTCTCAGGCTCTTATTATTTATTCAGATTCTATTTGTAAATCCGGATCTTCTTCCTCATCGTCGTCTTCCTTTGGCGGTGCAGGCCTGACCATAAACCGGCTCAGTTCGAATAGCATATAAAGAGGCAAAAATACTACCGATAAGGTGAATGGGTCTCCCGACGGAGTTATTATGGCTGAAAGAACTAATAATCCTACAATCGCATGTCTCCTGAATTTTTTAAAGAAAGAGCGGTTTAACAAACCCAGCTTCGATAGCAACCACGACAATAATGGAAGCTCGAAGACAATTCCCATAATAAATATCAGCATCAGGAAATTGTCCATATATGAATCGAGTGATATCTGATTCACAATAACCTCACTCAACTGATAAGTAGCCAAAAAGCGAAAAGTCATAGGAAAAACCAAACAATAACCGACCAAACATCCAAGAAAGAACATTACAGTTCCGAACATAAAGGCCCAACGAATACTTCTCTTTTCATTTTCATATAATGCCGGACTAACAAATCTCCAGATCTCAAATACCAAATATGGAAAGGTGAGTATAAGAGCCAGCCAAAAAGAGGTAGTCATATGTCTGAAAAACTGTGATGCCAGATTGATATTTATAATGTCAACGTGGAAAGTATCGTCACAAAAATCGGGAAAGAACGGCACCGCAGATGTAGCCGCACATAAATATCTATACAAAACAAAGTCGGCACGCGTAGGTCCCATTATGATGCTGTCATAAATATATGGCATCAAAACAAACCCTATAATAGCAAAAACGAAAAGCGCTACAATAGATCTTATAATAGTCCACCTGAGATCCTCTAAATGATCCCAAAAAGACATTTCATTGCTCTCTTCCATAAAAAGAATTATCTCAGTCTTTTTTAGGCGTATCGTTTCCTTCTATCTCGTCTTCTATTCCTTTTACCCCTTCTTTAAAGTTTTTAATCCCTTTTCCAAGGCCTTTCATCAGTTCAGGAATTTTTTTGCCTCCGAAAAGAAGTAATACGATAACTGCGATAATAATAATTTCGCCTGTCCCTATATTTCCTAAAAATAACAGTGTATTCATGATTGTAGAATTATTGTTGCACAAATTAACTTCAACGAACAAAATAACATAAATAATATCTAAACAGGGAACTTCTCATCATGTTTTTTCAATTTTCATATGTAAAAGAATATTAAACATCCTCATATCCCTATTTCTAATGAAAATATTCAGGCAAATTCATCATTTTTTGCGATTGTCAGATAAATCAATTAGTAGGACCTTTGCCACCGATAATTTTCATTTATTAACAGACAGACAAAATATATACTAACCATGAGAAAGATTTATTTCTTATTATTACTATTAATTTTAAACATCTCATTTATTGTTGCGCAAACAATAAAGGGGAGAATATTAGACGAAAAAGGTGACCCATTAGCTGCTGCAACAGTGGTTATAAAAGAACTGCAAAAAGGAGTCTCTACAGATAATGATGGTCGGTTCAGACTTACTCATTTGCCAAACAAGGTACTTACATTGGAAGTAAGTTTTATTGGATATGCCAATAATACCCAAAAAGTAGATTTGTCTAAATCAGACAATGTAATTGTCAACATAAAATTAGAACTTGCGAACGATCTAAACACAGTCGAAGTATTTGGAGAGAGATACAAACAACCTGAGAAACTGGATGCAATCACACGTATGCCCCTCCGCCCCAGTGAGCAGATACAAAGCATATCTGTGATTTCGGACAAGGTAATTGCCGAGCAAGGAGCTTTAACGATTACAGACGCTGTAAGAAATGTTCCCGGAGTTACGCTATTCGGTAGCTATGGCGGTGTTCGCGAAAGTATGTCGACTCGTGGTTATCGAGGAGTTCCTGTGTTAAAAAATGGCGTTCGAATCGATTCAGATTTCCGTACAGGAGCAATAACATCTGATATGCAGGGAGTTGAAAGCATACAAGTAATAAAAGGTTCGGCTGCTATTACTCAGGGTGTCGGGAACGATTTAGGAAGCCCCGGAGGTATTATCAATGTTGTAACCAAAACACCTAAATTCGTTAATGGTGGAGAAGTTAGCGCGCGTGCCGGTAGCTGGGGGCAATTCCGTCCTACATTTGATGTACAAAGCGTACTGAATAAAGACAAAACTATTGCTTTCCGTCTGAATGGGGCATACGAACGCGCGGACAGTTACAAAAAACATGTTTCTACCAATAGGGTTTACATAAATCCATCGTTAGAATGGAGACCTGATGAAAAAACAACGGTTACTCTGGAATTGGACTATTTGAACGAAAATAAAACTCCGGATCCGGGTACTGTAAATCTAAATGGCGACAGTATAGAAGCATTATACAAGATGCCTAACGATAAATTCTTAGGCTTCAGCACAGACAATGTCGAAAATAAAACGTTGACCTATGCAGCTCGTATAACTCGCCAAATAGCAGACAAGATAAGTGTTAGAGCAGCATACTTCAATGCTTCGTATAATGTTGATAATACAGGGGCAAATGTAAATACACGAACATATTCGAAAAAACCGAATATGGACAATATCAGAACTCGCAGTTTAGGCAGATCATTGCGAGATGACAAAAACTCGACATTCCAGTTGGATTTAATAGGACGAGATATCTATACTTCTTCTATTAAGCATACATTTCAGGTAGGATTCGATTATAAAAAAACAGATCTTTCCACAACTGCTTATAATTCCATTACAATTGATACAATAGACGTATTGGGAACTATTTCAAATAAATTACCAAAAAACTTAAAAATGACTGCCGTAGATCCTGTTACGTCTCAATCGTCAAGCTATGGTATAATGGCACAGGAAGTAATGACGATTAACGAATATGTAAAAGCCATACTTGGTCTTCGTTACAGTTACCAGACTAGTATCAGCGATACAGGTACAGGCAAAACCATAGGTGACGCATGGAATCCAATGTTCGGACTAATGGTTACACCAATCAAAAGTGTGAACTTGTTCGGTTCTTATACCACTACTACAGACCTTCGTTCTGCTGCCAATCTGAAAGAAGACGGAACAGCTATCGGTTCCTCAAATTCGAAACAATTGGAATTCGGAGTAAAATCCGACTGGTTAGATAACCGCCTACGTTTCAATCTGACATATTTCCATATATTGAATAGCAATACATCATATGCAGTATATGACACAAGTGGAAAAACTATTTTATATTATGACAATGCAGGAGACTTGATGCGTCAAGGTATAGAAACTGAATTATCGGGACGTATTCTACCAAATTTACAAGTAATGTTAGGTTATGCTTATTTAGACGCACAATACAGAGAAAGCCCCGCGTATGTTGAAGGATCGGCACCGATGAACGCACCTAAGCACACTGCAAACGGTTGGATATATTATACACTGGATAGTAGTCCGCTTAAAGGATTGTCTATCGGAGTAGGAACATATTATGTAGGTAAGCGTCCTGTAAACGAATTTACCAAAAAAGTTATTATTCATAATACCGATCCCGGAGTGAAACCTTTCGACATGCCTGCATACACAACAGTAAATGCTCAATTGGCTTATACTTATAAGAAAGTTACAACCCGTGTGTTTTTCAACAATATATTTGATGAATTAGGATACAATTCATATTATCGTGGGGGCTATATCAATCAGATCGATCCACGTAATTTTGCTGCGACTGTATCGTATAGATTCTAAAGCTATCACTATTTATTGTTACACACCGGCAAAAATATCATCATTTATTGGGATTGTGCAGATATAAAAGAATAACGATCTTTGCATTGATGATAGTTGATTGAATCTGACCTTTTACGGAAAGATGCAGATTAAAAAATTACTTAACTTTGATGATAGTTTAATTCCGGTATTTTAATATTAAAACACCGGAGTTTTTCTTTAAATATATCTTTTAAATATGCGAATCTTTTTAAAGAAGCTCCACAAATGGCTCTCAATTCCGGTCGGAATTATCATTACAATCGTATGTCTTACCGGTGCTATATTAGTATTTCAGGACGAAATACAGGAACTGGCAAATCCCGAACGTTATTTTGTTCCGGAAGTAAAAAACAATCCTATTCCCTTAGGGGAACTGATACCCATAGTAAATGCCCAACTGGATAGTAACACTGTCGCCGATGTAAAGATCTCTCATGACCCCGGACGAACCTATGCAATGACGCTTGCCAAGGGATTCAGAATATCGGCATTTGTAGATCAGTATACCGGAAAAGTTACGGGAATATATGAGTTTCAAAAGAGCCCGTTTTATACGATGATGACTCTTCACCGCTGGCTGATGGATGGTAGCCGTACTTGGGGAAAATATACAGTCGGCATTTCCACCTTAATATTCGTATTCATTCTGATTAGCGGTTTTATCGTATGGATGCCCCGACGGCTGAATAAAAGCCGGTTTAAGATCCAACTCAAAAAAGGAAAGAAACGCCTGTTTTACGACTTGCATAATGTACTTGGGGCATATGCCTGCCTGATATTGCTTATCTGTGCGCTCACAGGAATGATGTGGTCCTTTGAATGGTACCGGGATGGTGTATTTAAAATTTTTGGAGCAGAAGTTCAGCAGACCCAGCAAGGAGGACACAGCGGCGGTCGTGGAGACCGAAGTGATAGAGAAAAGAAAGGAAAGCCCGAGATAAATTTTGCAAATTGGCAAAAAGTTTCCAATATACTTCAGGATTCTAATCCTGATTATGAATATATCCGTGTACAGGATGGCTCTGCATCTGTACATTTAAAATCTTCAATAACCTCACGTAATACAGACAGATATGATTTTGATAAACAGAGTGGAGACATTACCAAAACTACTTTGTTCAAAGATCAGGAAGGGACAACCAAAGTCTGGGCATGGATATACACCTTACATGTAGGTAATTACTGGGGTATATGGTCAAAGATATTTACTTGTATCTTCGCTCTGACAGGAGCAAGCCTGCCTATTACAGGGTATTATATGTTCTTTGTAAAAAGGAAGAAAAAACCACGGCGAGCAGCCGAATAATAGAAAGAAGGCATGTCAGAAATTAGCAGATATGCCAATGTGAAAATGTGCCAATGACGCGAAACGGAAAAAGCTATAAGCTAATAGCTAACGGCTCAACTGCTTGTAACTTGTAACTGCCCGAAGGGCGAAGTAACTCGTAACTAATTGTTCACTGTTGACTGTTATTGTCGCTTTGCGCCATTGGCACATTTTCAAATTAGCTAATTGGCTAATTATTCTCCTCTACTATAATTTGGAGCTTCGCTGGTAATAGTTACATTATGCGGATGGCTTTCGGCAACCCCGGCATTTGTAATACGCGTAAATTTAGCATTATGCAGTTCACCAATATTGTTAGCGCCGCAGTAACCCATCCCTGCCCGAAGACCTCCTGTCATCTGGTAAACAACCTCGTATAGAGAGCCTTTATATGGGACACGGGCAGCAATACCTTCCGGAACAAGTTTCTTTATATCAGCTTCCATGTCTTGGAAATAACGGTCCTTAGAACCTTTCTCCATCGCTTCCAACGATCCCATACCTCTGTACGACTTAAATTTACGTCCGTTGAAGATAATAGTTTCGCCCGGTGATTCTTCTACTCCGGCAAGCAATGAGCCCATCATAACCGAGTTTCCTCCGGCTGCCAAAGCCTTTACAATGTCTCCCGAATAACGCAAACCTCCATCTGCGATCAGAGGGACGCCTGTGCCTTTCAATGCTTTAGCTACATCGTAGATAGCCGATAACTGAGGAACACCTATCCCTGCGACCACACGCGTAGTACAAATAGAACCCGGTCCTATACCAACTTTTACGGCATCAGCTCCTGCATCAACCAAATATTTGGCAGCATCGCCTGTCGCTATATTACCTACAACAATATCGATATTAGTATAAGCGGCTTTTACCTTTTTCAGCATTTCAACTACACCTTTCGAGTGTCCGTGCGCTGTATCTATAACGATTGCATCTGCTCCCGCTTCTACCAAAGCGGCAACACGCTCCATCGTATCATGGGTCACACCTACTCCGGCAGCAACACGTAGGCGTCCGTTTTCATCCTTACAGGCAAACGGCTTATCCTTCGCTTTAGTTATATCCTTATAGGTTATCAATCCTATCAGCTTATTATCAGCATCCACCACAGGTAGCTTTTCTATCTTATGTTGTTGAAGGATATCTGCTGCTGCTTCAAGGTCTGTAGACTGGCGAGTGGTGATAATATTTTTCTTTGTCATAACATCATCGATCAACTCACTCATATCTCTGCGAAAACGTAAATCACGATTCGTAACAATTCCAACCAAACGGTTGCTTGTATCTACAACCGGTATTCCGCCTATTTTATACTCAGCCATCATAGCCAGGGCCTGTCCCACTGTTTTATCACGCAAGATACTTACCGGATTTGAAATCATCCCGTTTTCAGCACGTTTCACAAATTTTACTTGCTGTGCCTGTGCTTCGATAGACATATTTTTGTGGATAACTCCAATACCGCCTTCGCGGGCAATAGCAATAGCCAACTTAGCCTCTGTGACCGTGTCCATAGCTGCCGAAACGAAAGGAATATTTAATTTGATATTGCGTGAGAAATTTGTCGATAGATCGACTTCGCGGGGGAGTACTTCTGAATAAGCGGGGATCAACAATACATCATCGAATGTCAATCCATCCATTAAAACTTTATCTGCAATAAAAGACATATATAAAAGAGCTTTTGAAATTTATTGCGTGCAAATATACGCATTTTTGACGAATCGTATATTATAACCGGATAAAAAAAACCAATTTATACTTATATTTTCTGAAATTGATTAGGGATCTTCATTAAATTTAAATAGACTCTATTATATTGAATTCACATTAATTCAACATATTATCTCTCTATGAATAAGAAAAACAACTACCTTTCGACAGTTGTTTTTCTTATACCTCTATACAAGTGTTCTCTTACTACCGTGTGTAGGTATAGTGAATTAATACTTTGGTCATGCCGGTGTAATCTTGCGTAATATCTTCTGTTAATATGAGTGTATTACCGGATAGGCTGAATATGTACGGCACGTTATCAAACAGGGTTATGTTACTTCCATTGATGCTATATGAGCTCTCCTCTTCAAAAGTATCGGTCATTTTTCCATTAACAAAGAATGTTAATTTATAAATATCATCTTCATTATCAGGATCGTGAACCCAATCATCTTTTATTTCCTGCTGCTGAGCTGCTGTACCTCCCGTAATATCAGCAGAAGTAGCAGTCCATACCCATGTACCAATAATACTGTCTTTATCTTCCCCGTCATCGTTATTTGAACAGGAACTAAATACCAATGGTAATGCCAAAAATAGCGCACATAAGAATGTTGTTGATTTCATTCTGGTTTTCATAATGTAGTTTTAGTTTGTAAAAAGTATTCATTAATAAAAAAATTGACGATCAAGGTATATAGTGTTATTTTTGTTTTGTGAAAATAGGAATTACACTCTACAGCCTTAATTATCTAAGTACAAAGATAAAAAGAAACGGCAATAAACCGTGGAAAAACAGAATCATTTTTCCGTATAATCTTTAACAGGCAATTACCTGTTAAAGAGATGTGTACAGTTTTTTATAAAACATTAAGCTGGATTGCTTCGGGACAAGCCCTCGCAATGACGTGCAAAAGACCTTTTGACACACCCTTTTTATTACTTTCTATTCATAAATCTTATAATCTCCCCTATCCAAAGAACGACAGATGTTCCTCCTATTATTATACCCCAATCCTGTAATGTAAGCGGTATAGTGCGGAATACATCACCGCCGAATGTCACTATCAGTATTTGACCTATCAGAATAATCAGAGCTACAATTTCAAATCCGGCGCTTTTACCCAATCCGGCAAAAGCAGACTTCCCTGTTTGATAGGCCTTCGCATTAAACATATTCCAAAACTGTAACAAAACAAATACAGTAAAGAAATAAGAGAGGAAATAACGCCCTCTATCCTCTTCCTGAATATAGCCGAAGAATGAATTTAAATGCTCAGTACCGGAAAAATAATACATCATACCCAAAAGCAGGACAACAAAAATAAAGCCTGTTATAAGTATGTGGCGGGTAATAGAAGGAGTTACAATAAAGTCGCTATTCTTCCTTGGTTTACTATTCATCACATTGGGGTCGGGTGGCAGAGATGCCAATGCTCCCGCGGCGAATGTATCCATAATCAGATTTACCCAAAGCATCTGGGTTACAGTCAAAGGCAATTCCTGTCCAAAGATAGAACCTAAGAATACAATCAGAAGGGCTGCCACATTAATCGTAAGCTGAAACAGCATAAACCGCTGAATGTTTTTATACAGCGAGCGTCCCCACATAACGGCCGTGGCAATACTGCTGAACGAGTCGTCGAGCAACGTAATGTCGCTGGCTTCTTTTGCCACCGATGTCCCCGAACCCATCGAAAGACCTACGTCGGCATAATTCAAGGCAGGAGCATCGTTTGTTCCGTCTCCGGTAACAGCAACAATTTCTTCTTTCTGCTTCAACAAATGTACAAGACGTTGCTTGTCGGTAGGACGGGCACGGCACATTATCTTTAAGCTTTGTACTCGTTCCAACGCTTCTTCGTCCGACAGATTTTCAAAATCTATGCCTCCTATAATATTTTCGTCAGTATCTACCTCATCATTCCAAATACCTATCTGGCGACCGATCTCCTTTGCCGTTCCGTAAGTGTCTCCGGTAACAATCTTCACCCCGACTCCGGCATTCAAACACCGTTTAACAGCATCGGGCACATCCGGACGTACAGGATCGGAAATTCCGGCCACACCTAAAAATATAAGATCATCGCCACTCGAAGCCAGTTCTTCAACAGACCTCCGGTCATCTTCACTCACATACTTATATGCAAATCCGAGCGTGCGCATAGCCTGATTCTGATATTGAAGCAATTGTTTATCAACAACCTCTTTATACTCATTAACTAATGCCAGCCCATCCGTAGTAGTTACTTCTTTACTCTTGCCCAGCACTACTTCGGGTGCTCCTTTTACATATAATACTCTCTTTCTCAGCTTTGGCGAATTAACAAGAGTCGCCATATATTTCCGTTCGGTAGAGAATGGCAGTTGATCCTGTATCTCTTCCTTATTTCGTATATTGCTATATAATATTTTACTTCTATTGAGCCAAAGAAGTAATGCTCCTTCGGTAGGATTACCTAGCGCAGAGGGTTTTGAAGGGTTAGAAAAATCAATAAACGCTGTTGAGTTTACAGATATATTCCCTATGATAAGCCGGCTTACCTCGCTGTCTGTCAATACCTGATTTTCTATGCCGTAAAAATTGGTATTGGATACCTGCATCTGGTTCTGCGTAAGAGTTCCTGTTTTATCGGTACAGATAACAGTAGTAGCGCCCATTGTTTCCACAGCATGCATCTTGCGCACGAGATTGTTCATTTTAAGCATGCGGCGCATACTCAAAGCTAAGCTAAGAGTTACGCTCATCGGTAGTCCCTCGGGAACAGCTACAACCACCAGCGTAACAGCCACCATAAACGCCTGCAATATTTCAGCGGCGGTATCTATGCTTACCCACGAATTACTATCTAAAGGATTGACACCGAAAAGATAGCCTAAACCGGCAATAGCAACCGTAACCACAGCCCCTGTTGCCAACCATCTGAGCCAACCGCCATCTTTTACAGATTTAGGAAGATGCATTTTCCTTCCCGTCAGTTCCAGCCCATCATATATTATTGGCATCCAAACCTTTATCATTGCTATAACAACACCCAATATGGCAGCGCCAAGCAAAGATAACTGCCCTAACGATACAGGAACAGCGGGATCGAGAAGTATATCTTTTACAACTAATACGGAGAACGTAAGCGCTGCAAGTAATAACCCTATAACACCTATAAATTTTGCCAGAGAATCCAATTGGCGGTTCAATGGAGTTTGTCCTTCTACTTTTTCTGTTGCTTTTACAGCAACTTTTCCAAACTCAGTAGCATCCCCTACCCTCTTCACTTCAAATACGCCATGCCCGTTGATAACTTTCGTACCACGAAGCGCCCAATTTGAAGGATAGGTTACTCCTTCCTCGAAATGTTCAGGATCGGTAGTCTTATCTATACTCAATTCTCCCGTCAAACAAGATTCGTCTATCTGCATAGATACAGCTTCGAATAGTTCTCCATCGGCAGGAACTTCGTTTCCTATCTCAAGCAATACAATGTCACCCACAACAATATCCTTCTTGGCCACCTGTCCTACATTACTATTACGCATTACCATCAGCATATCCTCATCGTTCACTTGATTGAGGACATCAAACTTTTTACTGGCATCCATTTCGAACCAAAAAGAAACTCCTGTGGCAAGAAGAATCGCACAGAAGATGCCGATCGTTTCTATGTATTCATTATGTATAATAGATATACCCAAAGATAAAAATGCGGCAATGAGCAAAATCCGGATTATCGGGTCTTCAAATTTTTTCAGAAATAATTTCCAAAGCGGTTCTTTCTTGGGAGGAGTAAGGATATTCGCTCCATACTTTGCTCTATTCTCTTTAACTTGTTTGTCTGTAAGGCCTGAATATTGTTGTTTTCCTTCCATTATTTCGTTTTTTATTTAAACGCTTGTTAATATGTTATTGTTGATATTAACCGATAAAGTTAGTTCTATCATATAAAATATAACATATCCGTTTGTTAATTTTTTTGATACAATAATTTATGGCTACATTTGTATCCATGCAAAACTTATCTTAAAAACATTACCTATGAAAAAACTAATTTGGGTTACTGGTATATTGCTGATTTTTATATCTCCCTGCGGATATAGCCAAATATTTGAAGAGCTTGCAGACCCTCCCGGAAATTGGGAAAAAGTACCTGAGGGGTTAAATGCATCAATAACAAGTATAGACAAAAGATATGCGAAAAATGATGTTCCTTTTGTAAAACAAAAATCATCATGTGAGGTTACAGGCTGGAAAGGAGAAAAACTATCCGCTCAATTATTATTATGGAGTGCTAATAATATAGAACAGGTGGAATGTATAATCTCTGATTTCACATCTTCAGATCATACTCTTCCTGCAAACATCGCACAAGCTCGTTTCGTCAGATATGTGATGACCGATGAGTTTGGGCCGGGATGCGGATACCGCAAACCTGAGGACTTTCCGGCGTCATTATCTGCCGATATGCTTGACAATATTAAAAGCTTCAATATTCCGGCAAAAACCGTACGTCCTGTATGGCTTACAATAGATATTCCTCAGGATGCAAAGGCAGGAACATACAAGAGTAAAGTAAAAGTCGCGGCTAAAGGGAAAAATCCACAGGAATTTGGCATCACATTGAATGTACAAAATAAGACTTTACCTCTCGCAAAAGAATGGACATATCATCTGGACTTGTGGCAGCATCCTTCGGCAGTTGCCCGCGCACAAAACCTGAAACTGTGGAGTGAAGAGCATTTTGAAGCATTGAAACCGCTTATGAAAATGCTGGCGGATGCCGGACAGAAAGTGATTACAACGAATGTGAATAAAGATCCGTGGAACGTTCAGACCTTCGATCCTTATGCCGATATGATACTATGGACAAAGGACAAAAATGGGAAATGGTCGTACGATTATACTATTTTCGACAAATGGGTAACGTTTATGATGAATTTGGGTATCGATAAAATGATTAATTGCTATTCTTTAGTTCCTTGGAATAACGAATTGCATTACAAAGATGCCAAAGGGAATATTGTAACCATAAAAGCCGATCCGGGAACAAAAGAGTTTGAAGAAATGTGGGGACCTTTCCTTACTGATTTCACAAAACATTTGAGAGAAAAGGGCTGGTTAGAGAAAACGAATATTGCGATGGACGAGCGGGGACCAAAAGAAATGGAAGCGACAATAGAGTTTCTTCAAAAAACAGCGCCGGAATTGGGAATCTCCCTTGCGGATAACCACAATAGCTATAAGAAATATCCGTTCATCAAAGAAATATCGGTATCTGCCGACGCCAAAGTTGATTCCGCCGATATTGCCCTGCGTAGAGAGAAAGGTCTGATAACAACTTACTACGTATGTTGCTCGGATAAGTTCCCGAATGTATTTACATTTTCCGATCCTGCCGAAGCTGTTTACAGTGCTTGGTACGCTCTTGCGGCAGACTATGACGGCTATCTTCGATGGGCATATAATTCGTGGGTAGAAAATCCTCTCACAGATTCACGTTTCAGAACCTGGCCGGCCGGTGACACTTACATTGTTTATCCTGATGCCAGAAGCTCTATCCGTTTCGAAAGACTGGTGGAAGGTATTCAGGATGTAGAGAAAATCCGTATTCTACGAAAAGAATTAAAAGAATTGAACACAAAAGAATCGCTGAAGAAACTGGCAAAACTAAATAGAGAAGTCGCACGTTTCAATACGATTAGTCCTCTCAAATCTCCGGATATAATGCTATACAGCGCAAAGGCAGTGATAAACGAAGTATCCAAATAAAGAAAGGGGCTGAAATTTGATTTTCAGCCCTCTGTTTTTATTCCTTATTTGCTCAGATTGGCAATACTTTCTTTTATTGTCTTTATCTTGCTTTCGGCGTCAGCCTGTTTCTTCCGCTCGTTGTCGACAATCTCAGGTTTGGCATTGGCAACAAACTTCTCATTACCTAGCTTAGCGGAAACTGATTTAAGAAAACCTTCAAGATATTTCAATTCTTCATTTAGTTTCTTCAATTCGGCTTCTACATCGATATTGCTTCCGAGAGGAACGGAAAACTCAGTCGTTCCCACTAAGAATGACGCAGCGGTAGGGTCTTTTTCTGTAACCGATGCGATAGAAGATAAGTTACACATTTTAGATATAACACTATCATATGCTGTATCATAACCACCTGCTACTTCGAGCGATAACTCTTCCTTATTCGGAATATTCTTTTGTAGACGAATAGTGCGTACTCCTGCGATAGTCTCCTTTATTTTTTCAAAGGTATCAATGAAAGCAGCATCGAAAGTAACTTCTTTTGGCATAGCCGACACCATAATGCTTTCACCTTCCTTACGTTCACTTAACGCCTGCCACAATTCTTCCGTGATAAACGGCATAAACGGGTGAAGAAGACGAAGTAGCGAATCGAAGAATCCTAAAGTAGCCTCATAAGTATTTTTGTCTATCGGCTGCTGATAAGCAGGTTTAACCATTTCGAGATACCACGAAGAGAACTCGTCCCAAAATAGTTTATAAACAGCCATCAATGCCTCTGACAAACGGTATTTACCAAAAGAGTCATCCAATTCGGCTACGGTTTTACTCAATATATTTTCGAACCATTGGATAGCAATCTTAGAAGATTCGGGTTGCTCTATACTATCGCTTACCTCCCACCCTTTCACCAGACGGAAAGCATTCCATATCTTATTATTGAAATTACGCCCTTGTTCGCACAAACTTTCATCGAATGGTAAATCGTTTCCGGCAGGGGAAGTCAGCAACATACCCATGCGCACACCATCAGCGCCGTATTTCTCCATCAGTTCGATAGGGTCAGGCGAGTTACCAAGCGATTTAGACATTTTACGTCCTTGTTTGTCCCGAACAATCCCTGTAAAGTAAACATTCCTAAAACATGGTTGATCTTTGTATTCATATCCCGCCATAATCATACGCGCCACCCAGAAGAATATAATCTCAGGAGCTGTAACAAGGTCATTGGTAGGATAATAGTATTTTATATCTTCGTTATCAGGATTATTAATACCATCAAAAACAGAAATAGGCCATAACCATGATGAGAACCAAGTATCAAGGCAATCCTCATCCTGACGCAAATCTTCCATTTTCAGGTTTGGATTTTGTTTTTGCGCTTCAGCCAATGCCTTTTCAGGAGTTTCACCTACTACAAAGCCTCCTTCGGGTAAGTAGTATGCCGGAATCTGATGACCCCACCACAGTTGGCGGCTGATATTCCAATCCTTTATGTTTTCCATCCAGTGCCGATACGTATTTTTAAACTTAGCGGGATGGAATTTGATTGTATCGTTTTCTACAGCTTCCAATGCAGGTTTAGCCAAATGCTCCATTTTAAGGAACCATTGCATAGAGAACTTAGGTTCTATTACAACATCTGTACGTTCCGAGTAACCTACCTTATTTGTATAGTCCTCAACTTTAAATAATAATCCTGCTTCCTCCAAGTCCTTTACTATCTTTTTACGGACGTCAAAACGATCCATACCAACATAGGATTTAACAATCTCTAGTTCTGGTATATTATATAGATCATCATCTATATAACTATTATTTACAGTACCATCATCATTAAATATGTCAATTATATTCAGATGATATTTTTGTCCTAATTTATAATCATTTTCATCATGGGCTGGGGTTACTTTCAGGCATCCTGTTCCAAAATCCATGTCTACATAATCATCCATTATCACATCAACAGGCCTGTCTATTAAAGGAACTATAACTTGTTTACCCTTTAAGTATGTATAACGAGGATCATTCGGGTTTACACAAACGGCTGTATCTCCTAGAATTGTTTCAGGACGTGTTGTAGCGATTACAATATATTTATCTTCACTATCAAATTGTATTTTATATTTGAGGTAATATAATTTGCTTTGCTCTTCTTTATATATTACCTCCTCATCTGATACTGTAGTTTTCGCCTTTGGATCCCAATGAACTATCCTTGTATCACGATAAATAATCCCTTTATTATAAAGATCGACAAATACTTTTATTACACTTTCGGAACGTTTTTCGTCCATAGTGAAACAAGTCCTGTCCCAATCACATGAAGCCCCCAGTTTTTTCAACTGTTCGAGGATGATTCCTCCATGCTTGTGAGTCCATTCCCAAGCATGTTCAAGGAACGCTTCACGGCTTAAGTCCGTTTTCTTGATACCTTCGGATGCAAGTTTTCCAACCACCTTTGCTTCCGTAGCAATAGACGCATGGTCGGTACCTGGTACCCAGCACGCATTCTTGCCCATCATGCGGGCACGGCGCACAAGTATATCCTGTATTGTATTGTTCAGCATATGCCCCATGTGAAGGACACCTGTAACGTTTGGCGGAGGAATAACAATCGTATAAGGTTCGCGACTATCCGGTTCGGAATGAAAGAACTTATTCTCTAACCAGTATTTATACCATTTATCCTCTACTTCGGCAGGATTATATTTACTTGCAATTTCCATATTATGTGGTTAATATATATTTTGAGGTACAAAAATACAAAATAAAGTTTCAGTTTTTTCATAATGTTTATGTTTAAGATATTCTGAAAAACTTTCTAATTTAGCTGCATCGTGTACCTATTTTGCTTCTGTATATGTAATATTCAATGTAACGGTATGGCCTTTTGCTCCGACAATTCTGCTGAGTACAGAAACAGGATAACCTTCATCATTATATGAATAGCTATAATCCACTCCATTTGAGGAAGAACTTGCCCTCCAGCTCTTAACACTACTATAATAACTGACTGATATATTAAATAAGTATGTTAATAACCAATCAGGGGCATTTATATGAGATAGGGCATTTATATGTTTCTCTTTCGGATAAACGCATTTTACGAAACCTGATATATCTGTTTCTGAATAAAAATCTGCTACCTTCACTAATCTTCCTTTCTCATCATATTCAAACTTCTGTCCTGCTACCATATTATCAAAAACTGCCTTGTTTTCAGATAACTGATTTTTATCATTGATAACAAAATATTCCGGCATCGATTCATCCATATTTGATATAACATTTATTGAATTGTTGGTGCAATACATGATTCTGGAATACTCTTTCTCCGATCCTTCCTTTCTTTTGTATTTTATAACAAAAGAATCTTTTTTATAAATGATTTCATTGGTAATAACCAACAGACCAGGGGATTTTTCTATTACCTTAAAGAAGGTAATCCTGTTCTTATCATCATATGAGATTTCCGTTTTGGCTGAATTACGATCATTTTCTATCAAAACAGGCAATAATCTTACAGTTGTGCCATTATCCTGTTTATCGCTTTTTGGGCGACAAGAACAGAATGTATAACTACACAAGAACAATAACAAAATAATTCTGACTTTCATACTTACTCCTCCTCTATTAAATTCCAACCTTGCGCCTTCAATTCTATCTCTGTACCATCACGGGTTTCAAGAACAGACCCGTTGCCTTCCTTCGTGATATGACCTATTACCCGGACACCTTTTATCTTGGAAACCTGGTCGTGCATATACAACGGAACAGTAAACAGCAGTTCGTAATCCTCTCCCCCATTCAGAGCCACAGTAGTAACGTTCATATTAAACTGCTCTGCCATCATCGCCGTCTGATAATCGATTGGAAGCCGCTCTTCGTAGATATGGCACCCTATCCTACTTTGCTTGCAGATATGCTTCAACTCGGAAGACAAGCCATCCGAAATATCGATCATAGAAGTGGGAACGATTCCCTCTTCAGCTAAAGCTTTGATAATATCTTTTCGTGCCTCCGGTTTTAATTGGCGTTCAAGCAAGTATTCTTTTCCTGTAAAATCAGGCAGAAAATCTGTTTTTCCGTCATAAACAGCTTTTTCGCGCTCAAGCAATTGAAGCCCCATAAAGGCAGCGCCCAAGTCGCCCGATACACAGATCAGATCGGTTTCCTTAGCTCCGTTACGATAAACGATCTTACCGTCTTCACCTTCACCGATACAGGTAATACTGATAGCCAAACCGGTAAGCGAAGCCGATGTATCTCCACCGACAATATCGACTCCATATTCCTGACATGCAAGGGACAACCCCTCATAAAACAGCTCTAAATCCTCAACGGAGAAACGCTTCGATATACCCAGCGAAACGGTTATTTGCTTCGGTTGCCCGTTCATGGCATAAATATCCGAGAAGTTGACGATAGCCGATTTGTATCCCAGATGTTTCAGAGGAACGTACATCAGATCGAAATGAATACCTTCCAGTAATAAGTCGGTAGTAACCAGCGTTTTCTTATTTTCATAAGATAAAACGGCAGCATCGTCCCCTACTCCCTTTTGAGTACTCGAGTTTTTCAACTCTATACTTTCTGTCAGATGGTCGATCAGACCAAATTCTCCTAAACTGGCAATTTCTGTTCTTTTCATTGTTTCAAATTTGAAAGACACAAAGTTAATTAATTTTAATGATATTTCATTTTTTGATACTAATCACAATTCCTACCTTTATGTTCCGAAACTGACCAAACAGAAATTATGAGGATACTTGTACAACGTGTTACGAAAGCGTCTGTTACAATAGATAACAATATAAAATCGAAGATAGGCAAAGGAATACTTATCTTTGTGGGAATAGAAGAGGCTGACAATAAGGAAGATATAGAGTGGCTCACAAATAAAATCGTAAATCTGCGTATATTTGACGACGAAAACGGAGTGATGAATAAACCGGCAATAGAAATAAATGCCGAAATATTAGTAGTATCGCAATTTACACTGCACGCCTCTACAAAAAAAGGAAATCGCCCTTCATACATCAAGGCAGCTAAACCCGATATTTCTATTCCGCTTTACGAGGAATTTTGTCATACATTGAGTTATAAAATGGGAAAACCGGTACAAACCGGAGAGTTCGGAGCCGATATGAAAGTAGAGCTTATAAACGACGGGCCTGTTACCATTTGGATAGACTCGAAAGTAAAAGAATAAAAAAATATGACTATACAAGAAGCACAAAATGAGGTAGATAGTTGGATAAAAACAATCGGAGTCCGCTATTTCAGCGAGCTTACCAATATGACCATCCTCACCGAAGAGGTTGGTGAGCTTGCCCGAATCATGGCTCGCACGTATGGAGATCAATCATTTAAGAAATCCGATCTTGACAAAAATCTGGGAGACGAAATGGCTGATGTGCTTTGGGTTCTGATATGCCTGGCAAACCAAACAGGAGTAGATTTGACCGAAGCATTTAAGAAAAATCTGGAAAAGAAAACAAACAGAGATAAAGACAGACACATAAATAACGAAAAATTGAAATAAAATGGCTGAGACAAATAAATACGTCGATACACTGAAAAAGTACAAGACAAACCTGAATGATGCTGATATAACCAAGAAGGTAAACGAAATAATCAGTAAAAAATTTGACCGTAACAACAATAGCGAAGTATACAAGCGCATATACTCATGCATAGACCTGACTTCGCTGAACACAACAGATACCCGCGAAGCAATCTGGAAGTTTACAGAGAAAGTAAACGATATGGATGGAATATTGGATGTCCCGAATGTGGCAGCTATATGCGTTTTCCCGAACTTCGTAGAAACCGTGAAAGAAGCTCTTACCGCCGATGTTAAAATTGCTGCTGTTGCAGCAGGATTTCCTTCTTCGCAAACATTTCTTGAAGTGAAGGTAGCGGAAACTGCCCTTGCCGTGGCCAATGGCGCAAACGAGATAGATATCGTGCTTAATCTGGGACTATTCTTCGAAGAAAGCTACGATGAATTGTGTGAAGAAATAGATGAAATCAAACACGCTTGCCGCGATTCACACTTGAAAGTCATTTTGGAAACGGGTGCGTTGAAAACGGCCGGCAATATAATGAAGGCGTCCATTCTATCTTTATATTCAGGAGCGGATTTCTTAAAAACTTCGACAGGAAAAGTGTATGAAGGCGCTTCTCTCGAAGCTGCTTATGTGATGTGTACCGCAATCAAAGAATATGAAGCGAAAACAGGACGTAAAGTTGGTTTTAAAGCATCCGGAGGTATTGTTACCACCGAGGATGCAGTCAAATATTACACAGTAGTAAAAGAGGTTCTGGGTGAAGAATATATGACTAACGAGTTCTTTCGTATAGGTGCAAGCCGGTTGGCGAACAATTTACTGGAAAGCATGAAATAAAAGGATATACAACATCAATATGAGGGTGTGCACAGATAGCCGATTCGATAAAATAGTTAAAGGTGCCATATAGAAAGCCTGTTTTGGCATTTTTCTACTAATAAATATTAATATTTATAAATTCAGCGAGAACCCGAATCATTAATTATCATTTTTCTATTTGAAATTATCTATAAAGAAAGCCTTTAAACAAAGTAAATATTCCTTAGCAATACTTACACTTAGCAGCATTTTTTTTAACGCGGTTTAACCGGTGTTAATTTAAAAACCGATATACATTTGTCGCGTATTTAAACATCAAGTTTAACTCTTTAATTAGGTAATAAAATTATGAAAAAGATTCTTCTATCAGGTATTATGGCAGTAGCATTAATCGCTTCTACCGGTGTTATGGCTCAAAAAGTAACAACTGCTCCGGTTAAGAAAGAAGCCAAAGCTGCAACAAAGGATGTTAAAAAAGAAGCTAAAGAAGTTAAGAAAGAAGCTAAAGCAAAAAAAGAATCAGCAAAAGCAGAAGCTAAAACAGCAAAGAAAGAAATAAAAAGTGAAGCTAAAGCAGCAGTGAAAAAATAACCCTGCAAGTAACAGCTGCTAAAGCAAAAAAGATCGATACGCCCAGCGTACCGACCTTTTCTTTTTTATACGAAAATTATTTATTTTCCTTTGCGTATTTCTGATCCAGCTTATCTGCTCTTTTTCCACTTTCGGGATGAGTAGAGAACAATTGCTTCATCTTACTCTTATCTGCGCCTGCATCATCCTGAAGTTTTTGAATAACGCGTAATGCCGAGGCCATAGCCTTAGCATCTTTTCCACATTTTTTCAGCAATTCATAACCATAATCATCTGCTGCATATTCTGCTTTTTGGGAAAACTGCGCACCTGCTAATGCTTCACCGAGCTCGCCAAGTTGAGAGTCAGTCAATGTTGCTGCTGTTCCACCAGTAGAGCCCACTGCATCTTTAAGTGCAGAGGTAAGTAATGCTTTCTTGAATGCATCTTTTGAGTCCTTATTTACAATATGCCCGATTTCGTGTCCGATAATACCTAGTATTTCGTCATCAGTCATCAACTCCATAAGTCCGGCAAAAACACGGATACTGCCGTTTGCACAAGCAAAAGCATTCTGATCTACAACAAAATAAGCTTTGATATCCAAGCCTTTTCTTTCGCTTTCGGGGATGCTTGCCACTATGTTAGCAAGACGGTCGGCAAAACCCTTTCTCTTTGGTCCTTCATCTGTCGTTTCACATACAGGATTATTTTTATCCGACCAGTCGATATACTCCTGACAATATTGTGCTATTTCCGCATCAGTCAAAGTAAAGGCTTTTGCTGTCTTTTTTGCGGCATCCAAGTGTTTAGCGTTAAGTTTTCCGAATTGCGCGTTTGCTGTTAAACCGAAAGCTAATGTTAAGGTAAATAATAAAAGTAGTTTCTTCATAATGTGATTGTTTGGTTAATATAAAAATAGTTAGCTTTTTTCTAAATGTAAAATCGGATATCCTTTGCCTTCCCCGTCATATTCGTCCCGGCCGGCTTCTTTGAATCCGAAATGATAATAGAATTTCAATGCTTGTGTGTTTTGCTCGTTTACATCTACTTTCCGGGCATTCAGCTTGTTTACAGCATGATCCAGCAATAGTTTACCGATACCCGTACCTCTGCTCTTGTTATCAACAAAAAGCATTTCGATACTATCGTCAGAAATACCAAGGAATCCTTTTGCTTCACCTTTGTCATCTCTGTAAACAAATAGTGAAACATGCTCGAAATAGATGTATATATGTTTTTTGTAAAATTCAAAATCTTCATCCGATAAGAAATCATGAGTAGCCTTTACTGCACTTTCCCAAATATCTATTAATATAGGATAATCTTTTTTTTCTCCCGGGGTAATCATCAAAATACTATTTAATTATTAGTCAATATTCAGACTTTTTCGATTTTCAAATGTATTAAATGAGATAATCTTTGAGAAATCGGATAAATCTACTTTCCCGTCTGCACGCATGATAAACTTCACAGGCACTTTTCCCGAAAACGAAGCCCACTGAGAGTATGAACTTGGAGGACCTATGATATAATCACATTTAGAAAGGGCATATAAATCCCGGGCTCCTGATGTATCCGGAATAGTGATACAGTCTAAACCATTGTAATTCCCAAGATTGACCTTTTCGTTTGAACAAAGCAAGAACTTTACTTTGTTGCCTTTTGTCTCAAATTGCTCTTCAATGTTTTTTAAAATACAAATATACTCATCATCGGTGTAATAATATACGCCATCGAGCCATTCTTTGTAATCTCCCCGCCGAATATGCACCCCTATGATGGTAAAACCATTATAATCAGCAAAAAACTGATCTACAAAATCAGTAATATCAGAATTAAAAGCAAATATTTTCCTGATGGCATCCGACTGTTTTTCAACCATTCCGGCATTTCCAAGCCTGTTAGACCAGCCTTCAACAAAGTTTAAATTAAACAACCTCTTGAAAATATTTGCTTTCCCGTTTTGTATATAGCCTCTCGACTTGAGAGACATTAGTATTCGTTTTATCCTTTTATACGAGGCAAATCGTATGAGTTTGTTGCTATTAAGATTTTCAAAATCAGCCGAATATTTACCAAGGTTTATGACTAAAACTTTCTCTCCATATTCCAATCCGTAAGCAATGGAAGGTACTAAAGACCATAGCCTGTTACACAGTTGTCCGGGAGAGTCATAGTTTATGATCATAATTTACACGTTGAATCTGAAATGCATTATATCACCGTCTTGAACGACATATTCCTTACCTTCCACGTTCATTTTTCCGGCCTCTTTCACAGCAGCCTCCGAACCAAGTGTTATAAAATCATTGTACTTGATAACTTCAGCACGGATAAATCCTTTTTCAAAATCGGTATGAATAACACCTGCGCATTGAGGAGCTTTCCATCCGGCAGTAAATGTCCATGCGCGAACCTCCTGGACGCCGGCAGTGAAGTATGTTTGCAAGCCTAATAGTTTGTATGCTGATTTGATAAGACGAGCAACACCCGATTCGTCAAGGCCTATTTCACTAAGAAACATTTCGCGTTCTTCGTATGATTCAAATTCGGCTATTTCCGATTCTATTTTTGCAGCTACAACAAGGATTTCAGCATCTTCATCCTTTACTGATTCACGAACCTGATCGACGTATTTATTACCAGATACAGCACTAGCCTCATCTACATTGCAAACATAGAGGACTGGTTTGTATGTAAGAAGATATACTTCGCGGGCTATTTTTTCGTCTTCTTTATTATCGAACTTAATAGTACGAGCCGATTTACCTTGTTCAAGAGCTTCCCTAAATTGAGTTAGAATATCATATGCCCGTTTGGCATCTTTATCTCCTCCTGTTTTAGCTTGCTTTTCAACTTTCTGAATACGAGCCTGAATGGTTTCCAGATCCTTCAGTTGAAGCTCTATATCTATAATTTCCTTATCACGTACCGGATTTATACTACCATCCACGTGTGTGATATTATCATCGTCGAAACAGCGTAAAACATGGATAATAGCATCCGTCTCGCGTATATTGGCAAGGAATTTATTCCCCAGGCCTTCTCCTTTGCTGGCGCCTTTCACTAGTCCGGCAATATCTACAATTTCCACAGTAGTGGGTACTATTCTGTTTGGTTTTACCAGTTCAGCCAGTTTATTCATACGTTCGTCCGGAACAGTGATAACACCAACATTGGGTTCAATTGTACAAAAAGGAAAGTTTGCCGATTGCGCCTTAGCGTTCGACAGACAGTTGAAAAGAGTAGATTTTCCGACATTAGGAAGGCCTACTATACCACATTGTAATGCCATTATTTTAGTTTTTTCTTATTATCAAATAAATAAGGTAGCTACATGCTACTTTTTTTGCGGTGCAAAGATAGTAATTAACTTCAAAATCTGTTATGTATCCCTTTATGCTTTAAAGGCAATCTGAAAGGAAAGCCTTACACGGCCACCGCCACTTTTTCAGAAACTGCCGCCGGTTTTCGGCTGTACCGGCTGAATATGATTGTTCCCATAGTTTATATTATTTAAGAATTTAAAGTTTAAAGATTTAAAGATTGTTGACTGTTCAAAGTTCTGGCTTACGCCGGTTTCCAATTGTGTAAATATATATTGTAAACTATATATTATATTTTTAAATCCTAAAATCCTGAATGAAATTCTGAAATTCTGAAATCAATTTTATCCTGCGACGTTTACTTTAATTCCTAATTTTTCTACCCTCTCCCCTATCCTCTTCAGATCTTCCAATGGAACTTTTTCGAGATTTTTCTCCGGCGTTTCCCTGTCAATAGTATATATCATCACCTCTTTAGGATTGGTTTCTTTGACTACTTCCAACCAAGCCGAAATCTCGTCTTCTGTCGTGTTATCTACAACCTTTCCATTATGACTCCCCTTAACAAACATGGTTTGCATAATAAAATCGCCTTCAAATTTTTTAAACAATTCGGTTTGCTTGTCTATAGTGTAAGACGGAGCATTAGGGCGGTCTATCAGCTTCACTGTATCCAAATTGGCCGAATCGAGCTTAAGGATATTATTATCCACTTTTTTCAATGCTTCGAAAACGGCTTTTTTCCCCGCATGCATAGCATTAGACAATACGCTTATTTTCGCATTTGGAAAGTACTTGTCACGCAACTCTATCGTATCGTCTATTATTTCTGCAAACTGAGGATGTAAAGTCGGTTCCCCATTTCCGGCAAAAGTAATAACATCGATAGACGTGTTTTCTTTTTGCAATTGTAATAGTTTATCTTCAAGAGCAGCCTTTACATTTTCACGTGCAGGAAGCTTTGTCTTTGTCCTGAAGTTTTCATTATATCCGCATTCGCAATAAATACAATCGAATGAACATAGCTTCCCATCGTAAGGAAGAAGGTTCATTCCCAGCGACGCGCCTAGCCGCCGACTGTGGATAGGCCCGAAAACTATTTCGTGAAACAATATGGTTGACATAATCTCTTTATTTACCGTTACTGATTTTTGTTTGTATCCTTCCCTTCCACCACACCGGCTCCTGAGGATTTGCGAGATCTTCGAAGGTGAAATCAAATTCCGCTTTCAAAATACCCTGATCGAACAAAGTCTTATCTATTTTCATTTTACCGCTTATCCCATTAAAATATTGTAATCCTGATGAAGAAACACCATTCAATTCTACTTGTGGAATACATATATCCTCAATAATATCTATCTGTAAACTTGAATGTGTCCCTACATTACAGCCAGTATAACATTTTATTGTATCATCCTTCCTGTACGCATAGGCAAAATCCGTGCCGGCCCATTCATAGCATTGCGCCTCGCTTTCAATGGTGCGATAGTGGTGAGCCGTATCGACCAACTGGTAATACCTGTGCAATGAGTCGGGGTATATCCTGCCATCCTCATCCAGCATGTTATATGAATTATCATCACACAAACCATCGCAAACAAGCTGTCCGTATTCATTGTAGCTAATGCCTTCATCGTAGCTCCACTTGTCTGTAAAAGAGAAATCGCCCTTCAATCCATCCGTCCACTCCACTTTTATGGAACCATCCTTTTTGCAAGATGATAAAATCAGGACAAGTAATATAGGAATAATATATTTCATCATATGATCCAGCTTACTCCGTACATAATCAGAACATAACGTATAAATTTACCTGAAAACATAGCAATATTCACAATATAAACATTTGCCCGCATATAGCCCAAAGCGAGTGCGATCAAATCGCCGACTACCGGCAGAAAGCTGAAAAAAGCCATCATGGCTCCCTTCCCTTCGAGCCAATACTGCATTTTATCTATTTTTTCCCTCTTTACTTTCAGGTACTTTTCTATCCATTCTATTTTTCCAAGATGACCTAAATAGTAATTAGTCATTCCTCCCAGCCAATTTCCTACAGAAGCTACTGCAACACATGCCCATCCATTGAGGCCGGCAGCCAATAATGCAACAAAAACAACCTCCGAGCCTAAGGGCAGAATAGTAGCAGCAAGAAAGGAGGCAAGAAAGAGTCCTATATAGCCATATTCGGCAAACCCGTCAAGCATCTTTCAGATTGAAATACATAAAAATACCAAAGGCAACAGCGAATATGCACAGCCCTATTCCCAGTTTTTTGATCCACGATTCTGTTTTCAGGCTTTCTTCATCATATTTAGCCTTTCTCATCATAGTACGGGGGCTATATATCATAACAAGGCCAAAAATCAGTAAAAAAGCAGGGTACATGAAATCTATATTAGAAAATTTCTGCATACGATAATCTAATTTAAGATTGTTTTCTTTTTTTCTGTACAAAAATATATATACATAATACAAAGATACTCACAATGGTAATATACCAACTCACTTTTTGAACTATTGTGCCTTTGTAATATACTTTAACCGATCCTGATTTATCGACAGGAATCTGCACAAGTCCATGGCTGCTTTCTTCCACAGATATACTTTTTGCATCGATAGTGGCCGCATAACCTTTATAATATATCAGTGGCAGTTCGATTGTCGTTTTCGAAGTCGTTACAACAGAGAAGCCGGTAACACCATTCATTCTATTTACTCCAGACAAACCAACCCCCTGCTGACCGGCAATCACTGTATCCCCTCTTTCGCGGATATATTCGATATCAGGAACTTTATCCGGTACATATTCAATTCCGCCCATATGATAGCGATCATCAACAGATGCATCTTCTGTTATCAACTTACCTGAGCGTATTTCTTTATACAACTTCGCATCATTAATCATAACAAATATCGTTGCTAAAACGATAACGCATCCCGCTACAAACAGACGTTTTTTAGATTTTATCGAATGAGAGAGATAATATCCTCCTGCAATAGCAAAAAAGAAACTGGAAAACTCTAATAATCGCCACGGAAGCTGTATGAAATTTAATTTATTAAATGGAAACAAAGACCAGGGGAATAAAGACCAGGTTGTAAAAATATATGCCAGTCCAAGAATAACAAGTATATCGATACTCCTGAGTTCTTTCGATTTTCCATATACAAACAATCGAAGTAAAATACCACAAGTTAATATTAACCCTGTGCCCGGTATAAATATTTGCTTTGCTTGGACAACCCCTGAAAATAAACCCCAAATTATCCAATTTATTTTAAATACTGAATCTTGTGCCCGAACCGTTAAATTGCGACTTTCATAATAAAAGACGTTTGACGTCATTTGTTCCAACAATGGAAAAATATAATAGCTTACTATTAAAAATGTTGCTACTCCCGAAAGCAGCAGATAGTAAAAGCGCTTAGGCTCATTAAACAGGGATTTGCAATAAATCAATAAGATGATAATTATGGTAATGAACATTAAAACCGACGAAATTAAGTGTGTAAATATCATCAGACTGAAACCAACGGTAAGTATATACCATTTTTTATAATCTCCTTTAATAATATGATATAATCCCAACAAGACAAGAGGAAGGAATGTAAATGTAATAGCTTCGCCTACGGCTGCCCGATGATATATATCTAAAAGCCTGTAAAAACAAAAGGTATATAATATTGCCGCGATGGAAGCCGTAAAGGAATTTTTATATATCTTATTTACAGTTATATATGTAAACAACCCACATAAAAAAGTCATTACAAATATCATCGATAAATAGGCGAACTCTATGTTCGTAAAATTACCTATCAAAGCAAAAGGAATAAGGGTTAAATCGGGATAAAAAGCTTTTGTAAAATAGCCATAACCATTCATTGTACCATAATCAAGATACATCAGATACGGACTTTTAATTCCGTCCATCAAAGCTTGCAAACGCCTGTAATGAAAAAAGAAATCCTGTCCGGGATGCAGAGGGTTGTAGAAATACATCATTAGCAATGAAAGAACCAATAATACAAACAGAAAGAGCCATATATGACTTTTTCTATTAGCTACAATAGAATCCAGCAAATTATCTACCCGTTTCATGTTCTCTTTTCTTTGACCAAATAATGAAGATTGAAAATGCTAAGATACTGATAATTGAAATATAAAAGCTAACCCATTGTGTTGTTGTTCCTTTATAATAAGCCTCTACCCTACCCGACTTGTCCGCAACGATCTGCACCAGTCCTGTCGGACTCTGTTGCACAGGCAGATCTATCCCATCCAGAGTAACGTGATAACCTTTGTAATAAAGTAACGGAAGCAACAGGCTGTCAGTAGCATGAACCTCTATATCGAAACTTGTCACATTTTTGTTTCGTTTAAGATTCGAAATCTGTGTGTCAGCATTTTTAAATTCAACTTTCTCTCCTCTTATATAAATATAGTCTATCGCGACTATCCGTGCAGGAAAATACTCTCCTCCTATCAGATGGTAATGGTTATAGAATGCCGGATTTTCATCTGAATTGCCTGCATATATCTGAAGAGCTTTTGCATAATACAGATATTTATAATTTTCACTGTGTATGTAGGTTGTAACCATCGTAGCCACTACGATCACAGCAAAAACAATTATCCTCGATTTGGTTTTTACAAATAACAGAGAAAGATAATATGCTCCCGCGACAGCAAAAAAGCAACTGGCAAATTCGTATAGACGCCACGGATATTGTATAAATCCTATCAGGGAAAAAGGAAAAGTCCCCCAAGGAAATATCCTTGACGAAGCGATAATAAAGCAAATGCCAATTATTACTCCTATATCCACACTTTTTAACCCATCCGATTTTTTACCTTTTATGAAAAATCGAAGTAAGATCAATAATATCAATATAATTCCAACACCGGACCAAATAGCTTTGCCGGGATAAAGAATACCACTTATAAGACCCCAGAAAACAAGATCGAAACCAACTTTACCATAACCGGCCTTTCCGCCCATACTGTACAGGAAAGTATTCGATGCCAATTGTTCGATGACGGGAAATAGATAATAAGCCGTTACAGCAATAGTAACCAAACCCGCCAAAAACAGATAACCAATACGTTTAGGTTCTTTCAATATAGGTTTATAACATACAACCAGTATAATCAGCAGCGTGATGAACGTCAGTACCGATGATATAACATGCGTAAATATGAGTAGGCTATACCCGATAGCAAGGATATACCATTTCTTGTAATCGCCTTTGATGATGTGATATAATCCCAAGAAAATCAGAGGAAGGAAAGTGAAAGAAAGCGCTTCTCCAAATGCTGCCCGCTGATATACATCGTAAAGACGATATATGGCAAATGTATAGAGAATACTCGTTAATAAAGCTACATATGAACTCTTGTATATGACTCTGACAGCGTGATATGTAAACACACCACAAAGTACTGTCATGGTAAATATCATCACATCGTAAGCAAAATAAGTACTTGTAAACAGACCTATAAGGGCAAAAGGGATGAGGATAGCATCGCAATAAAATCCTTTTGTAAAATAGCCATAGCCATCTACATTAGAGTAGTCTGTATAGTTAGGAAATAATCCCTGTTTAAGAGCATCTATAAGTACATCCAGCCGCCTGTAATGAAAATAAAAATCGTAACCCTGATAAGAAGATGACAGTCCGTTACACCACATCATAAATAATGTAAGAAATACCAGAATGGCAAAAAACAGCCAAAATTGGTATTTTTTGTTGTATTGAATATTGTGTAGCAAAGTATTAATAAGTTTCATCTTATTCGGCTATTTTAATGTGCCTCCAACCAATTTTTACCTTTTCCGCAATCAGCCTTTAACGGAACAGCCAGTTTATAAGCGTTTTCCATTTCTTCTATCACTATCTTTTGTACTTGCTGAAATTCGCTTTCAATAACATTGAAATTCAACTCGTCATGCACCTGAAGAATCATTTTCGACTCGATATTTTCATCTGTAAACCGTTTGAAAATACGGTTCATGGCTACTTTAATAATATCCGCAGCACTACCTTGTATCGGTGCATTGATGGCATTCCGTTCGGCATATCCACGCACGGTAGCATTCCGTGAATTAATATCCGGAAGGAAACGTTTACGCCCGAATACCGTTTCCACATAGGTATGGTCACGGGCTGTAACTATGCTCTTATCCATATATTCCTTTACCTGTGGATAAGTATCAAAATAGCCATCTATAAGCTCTTTGGCTTCGCCGCGGGGAATTGTAAGACGTTCTGCCAAGCCAAATACAGATATTCCGTAAATGATACCGAAATTGGCTGTTTTAGCTTTACGCCTCATATCGCTTGTAACTTCGCTTATAGGCAATTTATATATTTTGGCAGCCGTAGCGGCATGAATATCTTCACCACTATTGAAAGCTTCTACCATGTTCGGATCCCGGCTAAGATGAGCCATAATACGAAGTTCGATCTGGGAATAGTCGGCAGAGAAAAATATGCACCCTTCATCTGCTATAAAAGCCTTGCGTATTCCTTTTCCCTGCTCGTCGCGAATAGGAATATTCTGAAGATTAGGATTGCTTGAACTCAATCGTCCTGTTGCCGTAACAGTCTGATTATATGATGTGTGAAGTTTATTATCCAAAGGACTAACAAGCAAAGGAAGAGCATCTACATAGGTACTCAATAATTTTTTTACTCCACGGTATTCTAATATTTTACCAACGATAGGGTGGGAGTCCTTCATTTTCTCCAAGGCCTCTTCACTGGTAACATATTGCCCTGTCTTTGTTTTCTTCGGTTTATCAACGATTTTTAGATTGTCGAATAAAACTTCGCCCACCTGTTTGGCTGAATTGATATTAAACTCAAGTCCGGCCAATCGATGTATTTCCGATTCCTTTGTTTGTAGTTCCTTAGTCAATATTATTGAATAATCAGCCAGTGCTGCGGTATCTAAGCGCACACCTGTATATTCCATATCGGCAAGAACATAAATAAGCGGTAGTTCTATATCATACAGCAACTTACCGAGATCCTGCTTTTCAATAACCTTTTCTAATATACCTTTCAATTTCAAGGTTATATCCGCATCCTCACAAGCGTAGTCACATATCTGTTCAGGACGAAGATCCCGCATATTTCCCTGATTCTTCCCCTTTGCTCCTATCAGCTCATCGATATGGATAGTCCTGTATTTCAAGAAAGTTTCCGCCATATAATCCATATTGTGTCTCAGTTCGGGATTGATAAGATAATGGGCTATCATCGTATCGAACAAATTGCCCCGCACATGTATGCCGTACTTTTTAAGTACAATTATATCATATTTCAGGTTCTGACCTATCTTCTGTATATTTTCGTTCTCAAAGAAAGGCCGAAACTTTTCTACTATCCTTTGAGCCTTTTCTCTATCAGCAGGTACGTATACATAATAAGCTTCACCTTCTTTGAAAGCAAAAGACATACCTACAAGCTCACTAGTAGTAGGATCTATACCTGTGGTCTCTGTATCGAAGCAGCAAGATGCCTGTTTGATGATTTTTTCTACCAGATTATCTATTTCATTATCTTCTTTCACCAAATGGTAAGAGTGGGGAATATCTTTCAGTGTTTGCAATCCTGAATAATTATTTACATCTACAGATGAAACATTTACAGGAGGCAATAATTCGGCAAACAAATCACCCTGAATAGCCTCGTGTGTGGTAGTTATCCTTACAGGAGGAGCCGGAACCCCATCTTTTTTAAGAACACGATTGATAAGGGTTCTGAATTCTAATTCTTCAAAAATTTCAGAAAGTTTTTCAGCATTAACTTCCTTACGTTTGTATTCCTCCTTATTAAATTCTACAGGTACATTAACCTCTATTGTCGCCAGAAATTTAGAGAAGATTATCTGTTCTTTGTTATCTTCCAGTCTTGTTTTTAATGTGCCTTTTATTTCAGAAGTATGCTCCAACAAATTCTCGATAGTTCCATACTCTTCCAGTAATTTCTGAGCTGTTTTAGGTCCGACTCCCGGGCATCCGGGAATATTATCCGAAGCATCCCCCATAAGTCCCAATAAATCTATCATTTGAGTAGGTGAGGAGAGTTCATATTTTTCCATCACTGCATTTGCATCCAAAACATCGAAATCCGATCCTGCGAACTTGGGTTTGTACATGAATATATGATCGCTGGTAAGCTGTCCGTAGTCCTTATCAGGAGTCATCATATAAACATCGAAGTTTTCTTTTTCCGCTTTTTTCGCAATGGTTCCTATCACATCATCAGCTTCGAAACGGGGTACTTCTACCATCTTGATATTGTAGGCATCGATAATCTCCTTGATTATAGGAACTGCCATTTTTATATCTTCCGGAGTTTCTTGTCGCTGTGCCTTATAATGTTCATATGCATCGTGACGAAACGTTCCACCGGGAGGATCGAACGCCACGGCAATGTGTGTAGGATCTTCTTTTTTCAGAAGTTCTTCCAAAGTATTTACAAACCCGAAAATAGCAGAAGTATTTTGCCCTTTGGAGTTTACTCTCGGACTTTTTATAAATGCGTAGTATGAACGGTATATGAGGGCGTATGCGTCTAAAAGAAATAGTTTCATCGAAATAAATTAAAAATGTTTGGCAAGTTACGCAAAAAAGCAACGAACTACAAAGTGATGCATGAAAATGTAGGGCAACCGCAAAAAAAATGAAGAATTAAAAATCGTTAGTTTGTATTTTATAAAAAAGAAAGATAAAGGAAACTCCAAATTGAATATCTTTCCTGGATAAAAAAGCTCCATCTGCTGCATTAACTTTTAATTAGAAA
>NZ_BAAHWU010000016.1:0-59291 GCF_054601275.1 Dysgonomonas reticulitermitis
CTCACCGGTGAAAACAGTACCGTTAGCCACTATGCTCGGAGCCTGAGCCTGCGGTCCGGTCCTCACATTCCTTCCCCTGTTCTTTATCTTTTTCACAACTGTTCCCATCGTTTTATTCCGTTTTTTTTAGTTTTTTTATTTACTCAGTTACAGCTTACATGTATATATTTCATTTTCATTTCTTCCGCGTTAGCGTAATCGGCATATCCTCTTCTCCATCCATATGCAAAGTGCCTTTTAAGAGGTTTCCCTTGATATACATTCCGCCTATCTCAAGCACCAGCGGAGGTCGTAAATCAATGTCAGCATCCCGTTTTTGATCGTCCACTGGAAAGTCAGGCTACAGGCGGGTTTAGCATTTGAAGCGGAACCAACTCTTGACTTTGATGTTCGGTCAACTCTGCAACCGTGAAAGTTTGCGTGACTTGATCGTTGCACTTGAAGCTCATCAGGCGAAGCGATATCATCTCGGTGTCGGCAAGTATGTGACCGGAAGCAATTTGTCAAAGGCCAATGAGAACCGCGACTCTCGCATCTTTGAGGAGTTTGCCTACTACATAATAGAGGAAGCCCGACACAAACGTGTTGACCACATCTTCAAACTGAGCGGAAATGTCTATGCGTTTGATTCATCCACGATAGACCTGTGTATAAAACTTTTCCCTTGTACAAAGTTCCGCAAGCACAAAAGCGGTATCAAACTACACACGTTGTACGATGTCGAAACTTATATCCCGGCCTTCATTCATATCACCGAAGCGAAGATGAATGATGTGAAGGTAATAGATGTGATTCCTTATGAACCAGGGTCTTATTACATATTTGACAGAGCTTACAATGATTTCAAAAGGCTCTATAAGATACATCTTATGAGGTCTTACTTCGTTATCCGGGCAAAAAAGAATATGCAGTACAAAGTAACCAAATGGAAACGTCGTCTGCCCAAGAACATTCTCTCTGATTGTACCATCAGATTGGCTGGACTTAAGACTGCCGGTGTCTATCCGGTGGAACTGCGACTTGTCCGATATTGGGATGAGGTAGATAAACGCGAATTCGTTTACATCACCAATGCCAAGCACATCACTGCTTTGCAGGTTGCCAATCTCTACAAGAACCGATGGCAAGTGGAGCTGTTCTTCAAATGGATCAAGCAGCACCTCAAGATTAAAAAATTCTGGAGAGTACCCAAAATTGAAAATACTGGAATAATAGAAGTTTTATTCAGAAAAACAGAAAAGTATAACAATTATAAATATGAATTTTTAAATTAAGAATGCCGGCCGGTAGTATCGAAAGTCGCAAAGAGTATCTGGAACTGATCCAAAATCAAATTAAATTCTTTTTCGATATGAATTCGGAATTTTACCAATACTATCGTTCAGGAAGTACACATTTAGACCAGATTTATTTCCTGCGGAGAAAACCCTGCATTCAATTGCACGTTGACAGTTCTTATTTTGAGAGGAACTGTTGTTTCTCTACCTGTTATGGTCTAAAGATGACCCAAATCCTGGCAAACGAAAAACTCTCAGCCTATCTTAATGTTAAACTTGCAAAGTTGCAGCAAGAGGGTATGGAGATTGAGCCCTATCTGGATTTTCATTCCGGCTTAAAATGGACAGAAAAGAAAACTGCCTTGGGGGAAATTATTTATGGGATTGATTCTTTAGGAAGTGTTTGTTTTGGGAATGTAAATATCAACGTTCTGGCTAAAGAGCTGGGAGATTTATTCGATGTGGATATGAGTAACATCTTCCAGATATATGGGGATATACGCAAGAGAAAAATTGACCGTACAGAATATCTGAATCGTATGATTGATGCATTAAGGCGAAGAATGGATGAAGACGATAACAAATAATCCCGTTGAATCTATTATCTTTGCAGATGTAAAATAGGAACCATCTGAAGTGTTTTTTTAATACTTTATGAGTATATAACATAACGTTCGCTGAACGTCTCATCGTAGAAAACTGGCAATTTTCAAGAAAAACGGGATGAAAAGTGTAATGTTCATGCTATACGTAAGTATGGCGTGGGATTACATGTTTCGCAAAAAGGTATGCCAGTACCGCTTACGATGAAACAGTGTAAATTCCACGCTTTTTTATCATCTCATTTATAAAAACACCTTAGTTATACCTGACTTGATTATTCCCTTTTTATGAGTATTTTTTCGGTTTTTTCCTTTTGTAATTTTAGCTTCCTTATATAATAATATTTAGTTATCATATTGATTCGATGTACCTGTTCAGTTCTTCGGCATTTCGCCCCTGACCTTTGGCGCACTCTTTTGTTTGATTCCACTGTTCAGGCAGGATACTGCGCTTAATCAGGATGTCGCACATACGACCATCAACTGTAAGACGCATACAAATGGGAGCTTCCCCATTCTTCAACAGTTTTCCCTTGCGCAGGAAAAACAAAACTCTAAAAGACTTCCTTTTTATTTTACCCATTTTTTAGTGAATTTCCAATAACAAAATTACTTCTTTGCTTTCAGAATCACGCTGTGCAAAATATTGAAAACCTGCGAATTAAAATCGAATTGGTGGGCCTTTTTCGTGGAATCCAATGTCCCACTGTTTTACCACCGGAAGCCTGCTCAAAACCGCTGTTTTTTGCTCTCCCCTCAAAACACAAAGTCCCTGAAATCTATTCAATTTCAAGAACTTGCTTTGTTTTGCTTTTTACTTTTGTGGTCCCACTTGGGCTTGAACCAAGGACCCCATGATTATGAGTCATGTGCTCTAACCAACTGAGCTATAGGACCTGATTTTTGAGGTTATCCCGAAATCGGTTGCAATATTACTGCTTTTTGTTGAAACCAGCAAACATTTATGCGAAAAACATCCGAGAAGCCCTGGTTTATTTAGAAATGCTATAAATCAAGATCCAGCATGGTCTCTCCGGTTGTGTTCAATACTCTCATCGTCAGCTTGTTTCCTTTCTTTTGAAGGATAGCCACCGTTGCGCCCTTTTCGCTCGGCCCTCCTCCGATCATAACAGGGTAATTATTCCCATTTTTTCCTTTAGGTATATATTCGAACTTGTGAGTATGTGCGTTGAGCGATATATTAAAAGATGCCTTCGATAATATTCCTTCCCATAAGTCTCTGCATGGGTTGTACGAATCCTGATTTCTTCCGTATATGGGGATATGATGAATGAGTATACGCTTATTTGCTGCTTTAAATTCTTTCGATGCAATCTCTTTTTTTAGATATTCTGCTTGGTCTATCCTATATTGGGTAAAGTCATTCATGTCGTAATATACCCAATGATCGTCGCGTTTATCTTCTCCGCAGTCGAGTAGAACGAAACGTGTATCACCCAGATTAAAGCCGCCATAGGTATGGGAGCCTCCTTTTTTCTCTAACAAGTTCCACAAGAACATAGAATATGCCCCTCGTGTTTCGTGGTTTCCCCTGATAAACATGGTAGGAATGTTGTTGCCTCCTACTGTTTTACAATAGTGTGATATACTCTTTACAGCAACAGATTCGCTTTGCACATCGGCAATACAGTCCCCGTTGAAGATTACAGCCTCATATCCGGTATCTTTTACTTGTGCATATAATTTGTCGAATAGGGCATAGTTGTCGTGGATGTCGTTAAATACAAGAACGGTAAAGTCTTTTTGACTATCGTCCCACGTCGTGAAAGAAGAAATAGGAGTCCGGATAGTATCACCGAATTCTTTTTTGTAAGGCTCGTACAAAGTTATTTCTTGCGAAACAGCACGATAGTAATATTTTGTTCCCGGAGCCAAACCTTCCAGCCGGATGCGGTTAATTTTATTATTGGCTATCATCTCTCCTTCTATAAAAGTACGTGCGCGCTTCATGTTGGTACTGTCGGTGCCGTACTCTACCCAACTGCGGCAAGGCACATTTGTCAACCACATTATAGTCATCCCGTCGGTAGAAGGATTTTGCAGATACGGTTCTGTGCGCATGACTTTATTCGCGTCGGTCTTCAACCTGATATCTGCCAATAATGGTCTATGGTCTGATGCCATTGGTTCGTTGATAACGTGGAATTGAATTGTGGAGTAACCATATCCCTTTCCTGTATATCCGGCTATGTAATCGATTGTACTTCTTGGTTCCTTCGAGGGAAAAGTAGGGATTTTAGTGTTGCTCAACAGTTTCCATGTTGTGCCCAATTTCTTTATTTCTTCCGAATCGGGACTTGCATTTAGATCGCCTGCCAGAATTATGGGCTTATTATATAATTCTGCTTGTTCTTCTATTATCTTTACTGAAGCCAGCCTGTCCTCCTGGGTTAGGGACAAGTGTGTGCAGAAAATAATATAGTCGTTGAACTCTACTTTCAACAAGGCGCGGGCTTCTTCCCGGCCGGGTAGAGATATGCTGCTCCATGATAACGGACGCTTCTTTGAAAGAACACCGATGCCGTATTTTCCTCCTTGATATGATATTGCAGGAGCATACGCAGAGTACATTTTGGTTATATCGGCGAGTTTATTTAGCACGTCAGTTCTGTTGCTGCGTTCAGTTACGCTGTCCACCTCCTGCAACATGACTATGTCGGGAGATACCGATTCTATAACATCAGCAATACGCTTGTAATCTGTTATATTATCCATGCCCTTGGCATTGCGAATATTATAACTTAAAATTCTATGTGTATTTTCTTCTCGGGGAAACTGTTCCTGCTGAGCAGATAGTGTGTGAAAAAACGAAACTAATATACTTAGTAAAATGATTTTTTTCATGTGTTTTAAATATAAGTGCATTGTAAAAGTAGCTAAAAATAAGCAATTTATATAATTTTTCAAAAAAAATAATATTTTCATGCAACTTTTTGTTCTCATCAATCATCATAATAATATACTTCCTCAACAACAACTGTTATACTAGCCGAATAAAGTGAAGGAGCCCAAACTTCACTTTATTCTTTTTTATTACTAATGTCAATCAGTAGTTAAAAAGTTATTCCTGTAATGTGAAAACGTTCGGTTATTTTCATCCTTTTCTTCTGCGCGCAATCACAGATTGCTTGCGTTCTCAACATATGCTCATCACTGCCGCGCCTGCGGAACTAATGCGCGGGAGGCTGACGCACGACAAGCGGCTGCCTTGTCTGGCTTTAGCTGCGCCGTTAGCTTCAAGTACGGGGCACCCATAGGACGAAAAAGGCGTTAAAAACAAAAACGTGTTTGAGCTTATCTAATGATTCATAATTATATAAAACTTGGAGCGAGTTTTTTTGTTTAGCCTTTAAGTCCGTTATGGGTCGGACGTTGAAGCGGGGCGCAAAAGCCTTTTTGGTTCCTTTTGCGGCTTTGGGCAAAAGGAACGCAAGCAATCTTTGATTGCGCGCAGTAGAAAATAATCGAACGTTTCAACTACTGATTCGCATTACCAACAAAAGAAGTGTTATATAATGTTATCAATGTTTTTTGTCGCTTACTTATTCTTTATATTTGAATACTAAAAATAATGTGAGAGATGAAATTGACATATATATATCATAGTGGTTATGCTATAGAAGCGGAGAATTTTACTATAATAATTGATTATTATAAAGATTCGGAGAACGAAGTGGTGAGGAATAACCTTTTGAATACAAAGGGAAAATTGTATATTCTTTCTACTCACTCACATCATGACCATTTCAATAAGGAAATTTTAAATTGGAAGAATGAGCACCCCGATATTATATATATTTTCTCGAAAGATATTCTGAGTCATAAACTCGCAAAAGATAGCGATGCTGTTTATCTGGATAAGTCCGGTTTTTACAAAGATGAGACTTTGTCTATTCAGGCTTATGGATCTACCGATCTGGGTGTGTCTTTTCTTATAAAAGCTGAAGGCAAAGTCATATTCCATGCGGGAGATCTGAACAACTGGCATTGGAATGAAGAATCTACCGAAGATGAAATAAAAGAGGCAGAAGATTTTTATCAAAGAGAGTTGGACTTATTAGCAGCAAATGTTAAGCATCTCGATTTGGCGATGTTCCCGATAGATCCGCGTTTAGGTAAAGATTATATGAAAGGTGCGGAGCAATTTGTTGATGCCATACAAACAGATATTTTAGCTCCTATGCATTTCGATGAGGCTTACGACAAGGCTGCGGCTTTTGCCGGGATTGCTTTGAATAAAGGCTGCAAGTGCATTCGCTGGAAACAGACCGGAGAAAGCATACTGTTTTAATATAATCTATAAGAAGACGGTGACTGCTTCTTTCGTTATCAAGCAATAGTTATTTGCTAGGTTCCTCAGTTTTCTTTTCTTCCGAATTAGTTTTTGTTGTTGATGTTTCTGTAGTCGTTGTTCTCGTAGCAGGCCTACTAGTAGAGGTTGTGCTCGAAGGACGCGTAGTCGGTCTGGAGGTTTCAGGTTTGCTATTTGAACTTGGTCTGCTAGTCTCTGTTGGACGTGTTGCCGGTCTGCCTGTTGTAGTTGAGCCAGAAGGTGGAGTTGTAGGCCTTGTCGTCTCAGGCTTGTTAGTATCGGCAGGGCGTATTGCCGGTCTTTCCGGTTGTGGCCTGACTGTCGGAGCAGGTTTCTCCGGTTGTGGTCTAACAGGAGTTGTTGGACGGACCGGATATACCGGGTATACAGGGACAGGATTTGGTTCAATAATGGCAGGCGGTACATTTTCATACATAAAGTCGTATCTGTTAAGCCTTCCATTGAGAAACTCCACTGCATAAGACTCATTCCGATATGTTATATATTCATACACATTTATTTCTCCATCCTGAATATATGATGATGACAGTATACGAACAGGATTACCCAGAATGCGATCTACCTCGATTTGTGTCATTCCCGGTGACAATCTCGCTACGTCCGCTACTTGTAATGTGCCACAAGCTGTGAAGATGAATATAATAGAGAATATGGTTAGTATAAGCTTTTTCATTGTACTTCTTTTATTATTAGGACAAAGTATATAATGAATGGTTTAATTACGAGTATTCAAATTTATATATTTTTTAGATGGTGTATATAAAAAAACAGGAAAACGTTCGTCCATTAATTTTAGTAAATATGACGGACAACGTCTCCCAATATAATTCAAACAGTTTCTTATTTTTGATTTAAGCCCTGACTTAGTTCGTCCCTATTATAAAGCTATTTGCTATAATGGCTCCTCCTCCCTCAATTTGTATAGTATAAGCCATCATTGGCTCCATTATTCCTTCGACAAAGGCAATCCGGTCGGAAGAAGTACTTAATATATCATAATAGTACAAATAATTTCCTGTTTTAGCTTCTTTTATGTCTTTATACAGAGGATTTTCGGCGGATAATTCGGGATTAGTAGATACCCATCCCTCTTCGCCCCAAAACGGCAGGTCGGAAGACGCTAATATTTGTCGTTTATTTTCAAGAACTAGTCGTACCATACGACTGTACATGACTTTATCGATAGATGTAACTTTCTTCTTTTCGTATACTTTCTTTGTGTAATCGTATGATAGAACAACATCTCCTACCGCAATATTATCCACATTTTTTCTTGTGTCATCTGCCATAACTACCCATGTGCCGATAGCAATCCTGCTTTGAGCATTGATGCTGAGATTAAAAGCAAAAAGACATGCGAGCATGAGTAACAGAACGTTTGTTTTCATAATGAATGATTTTGTGTAAAGTTTATGCAAAGATAAAAATATTTTGAATATAGTATTCAAAACTTAATAACAAATCATATATTCACTTATAAAACCTGAGAATATCAATTGCATATTACATTATTTTATATAATTTTGTGTCTGTATCAGATAAGCAATAGCTTAGCGACAAAATACAATGGTAATGGTAGAACTATTATATCCTCACGAACATATATCCTGTTTTAATTACGAAAAAGGAAGTCGATCTGTTTTTGATAAGTCGAAGTTGAAAAAAGAACAATCCTGGGAAGTGTTTTCTGAGGATAATCTTGTTGTATTTATTCTCGAAGGTAATCTGCGCTTCTCTTTTGGGGAATATCTTGATAGAACAATTTCAAAAGGTCAAATGATGGTGCTCCCTGCTGGTAGCCAGCTGTTAGGCCGTGCAGTAGAAGAATCGAGCCTGATTGTTATACGTTTGTTAGAAACAATGCAGCTTTGCGATTGTTATTCTCTTGATATGCTATTGCATGAAAAGGATGATAGTTTTATTCCCGGATTATATTATTTGGATATAAAAGAGAGGTTGAGTTCATTCCTTTCTTTTATGGACGAATGTGTTGGCGACGGATTGAAATGTATCTTCTATTTAGATTTGAAAGTTAAGGAGTTATTTTTTATCTTGAGAGCCTATTACACAAAAGAAGAACTTTTTAGCTTCTTTTATTTATTGTTAAGTCGGAATATTTCTTTTTCAGATCAGGTTTTGAAGAGTCATTATAAGGCGAAAACAGTCCAAGAGTTAGCTGATATATTACATTATAGCTTATCTGGTTTCCAAAAGCGTTTTAAAAAAGTATTTGGTGTTTCCGCATACCATTGGATGAAAAAAGAGCGTTTAAAATCTATTTTCCACGAAATCAACAGCACTCTAAAATCATTTAAAGAAATAAGCGATGAGCATGGATTTTCATCTCCTTCTCATTTTAATGACTTTTGTAAAGCTAATTTTGGTGCCACTCCGGGTAAAATCCGCCAAAACAAATCATTCCTGAATAATAAGTCTTAAATGGGTACGAATTATGTAAAACAGGGTCGTTTTTCGTAATTTTAATTATCCTTATATCCGCTATATTTGTGATATAAATATATGAGGAGTATATTTAAGTTTAAATTTAAACCTGACTAGGTTTTTAATTTAACTCTATTATTGTGTAGTTTTGTAAAGTTTGTGTTAAGGTTGGAAAGTCTGCGAAGTGAATTTGCGGGCTTTTTACATAAATTAACTTAATATTTACAAGAAAAGGGGATGAATGTTCAACCCCTTTTTCTATATTAATCAGAGACCTGTTTTACTCGACAGTTACAGATTTCGCCAGGTTTCGAGGCATGTCTACATCCCTGTTTTTATTTACAGCTATATGATAAGCAAGCAATTGCATAGGTATAGCAGTTAGTAGCGGATCAAGGCATTCCGTTGTCAGGGGAATTTCAATATAATGGTCAGCCAAAGCTTTCATCGTTTCATCTCCTTCGTTGATAATAGCTATCACGCGGCCTTTTCGCGCTTTGATTTCCTGTATGTTGCTTACAACTTTTTCGTATATGGCACTGTTTGTTGCTATTGTTACCACGGGCATTTCGTTGTCTATAAGCGCTATTGGTCCGTGCTTCATCTCGGCAGCCGGATAACCTTCCGCATGTATATAGGATATTTCTTTCAGTTTCAAGGCTCCTTCAAGCGCTATCGGGTAGTTGTATCCACGCCCTAAATAGATAAAATTCTGGGCATAAGTGAAAATCAATGACAATTCTTTTATCTTATCGTTCAACGATAGGGTTTTTTCTATTTTCTCCGGTATTTTTTGTAATTCCTTTATGATCTCTAAATAGCGGCTGTTTTCTACAGAGCCTTTTTCCTTCCCAATGGCCAATGCCATCATCGTAAGAACGGTTACCTGTGCAGTAAACGCCTTAGTCGAAGCCACCCCGATTTCGTGTCCGCAATGCGTATAAGATCCCGAATCTGTATTTCTTGGAATGGATGATCCTACTACATTACATACTCCGTAAACGAACGCTCCTGCTTTGCGCGCCAGATCGATGGCCGCAAGAGAATCGGCCGTTTCTCCCGATTGAGAGATGGTAACGATGACATCGTCGGGGTAAATAACCGGATTCCGGTATCTGAACTCCGATGCGTATTCCACCTCCACTGGTATGCGACAAAACTCTTCGAACAGATATTCTCCGATCAGTCCTGCATGCCAGGAAGTTCCACAAGCTATAATAATGATTCTACGGGCATTGATGAATTTCTCTTTATGGTCAATGATTCCGGACAAAACGACATTTGTACCCTCGATATTGATCCGGCCACTCATACAACTTTCTAATGTGTCGGGTTGTTCGAATATTTCTTTCAACATGAAATGGGGATACCCCCCTCGTTCCAGCTGACTGAGGTTCATCTCAAGCTCTTTTATTTCGTGAGTTTTCTCTATATTCGAAATGGTAACGATTTTTGGCTCTTCATCACGCTTTATAACAGCGATTTCCTCGTCATCCAAATAGATTACTTTGTTCGTATATTCTATAATAGGAGAGGCGTCGGAGCCCAGGAAAAACTCGCCTTCGCCTACGCCAACTACGAGTGGACTACTTTTGCGTGCTGCTATGATCTGGTCTGGATTTCCTTTCTCTATCACGGCTATGGCATATGCGCCGACTACTTGATTTAAGGCTATTTGTACCGCTGCGAACAGGTCGCACTTATGCAGTTGTTTGATATATTCAATTAGTTGCACCAATACTTCTGTATCTGTACTACTCTGAAAGGTATATCCTTCATTGGTGAGCTGGGCTTTTAGTACGGCGTAATTCTCGATAATACCATTATGTATCAAAGCTAATGATTCGGTTTGCGAGTAATGTGGATGGGCATTAACATTACTTGGTTCACCATGAGTAGCCCAACGGGTATGAGCAATACCTATAGTGCCCTCAATATCTTTATCGCGTGCATAATCTTCAAGATCCTGAACTCGCCCTTTGGCTTTATATACCGATAATTTGTTGTCTTTGTTTATGATAGCCACACCTGCGCTATCGTATCCTCTATATTCCAGTCTGTGAAGTCCTTTTATTAAAATGGGATATGCTTCCCTAAAACCTATATAACCTACTATTCCACACATAATATTTCTTTTTGGTGGTAAAAGTAAATAAAAAGTTTCATATAGGAGTAAAGTTGGCTAAATGTGTGATTTGTGACAATTGTTTTGGTGTAAATGTGCCTTTCTGTAAATATGCCGTTGACTTTTGTTTACTTTATAATATTAAAAAAGAGAATCTTCGAGCAGATTATTTGTTTACCTTTGCGATCGATAAATAAAAAAGTTGTTTATGTCTAAATATAATTTTGATAAAATAATTGATCGCCGGGGAACGAATGCTTTAAAGACTGATGCCTTGCTTCCCAGATATGGAAATGCCGATCTGATATCATTGTGGGTCGCGGATATGGATTTTTTGTCGCCTCCTGCTGTTTCCGAGGCTATAATAGAGAGAGCTAAGCATGGTATTTTTGGTTATACATGCCCGGCTCAATCATATTATGACTCTATTATCAACTGGGTCGGTAGTCAGCATAATTGGAAAATAGAACAAGAGTGGCTGACATTTATACCGGGTATTGTAAAAGGCATCGCCTTTGTGATAGATTGTTTTACTACAAAACAGGATAAAGTGATTATTCAGCCTCCTGTATATCATCCTTTCCGTATTATTCCAACTTTGCATCACAGGCCGATAGTCGATAATCAGCTGGTATTGGATGCCGGACAGTACAAGATGGATCTGGACGGGCTGAAGAAGATTATAGATGCGGACTGTAAGTTATTGATTCTGTGCAATCCTCACAATCCGGGCGGTAGGGTTTGGACAAAGCAAGAACTGGCTGATATAGCCGAAATATGTTACGATAATAATATATTGGTCATATCAGATGAGATACATTCCGATCTGGCATTCGCTCCTAACAAGCATGTCCCATTTGCCGGTGTTTCTGAGAAAGCAGCGCAAAACAGCATAACATTTATGGCGCCAAGCAAGACTTTTAATATTGCAGGTATTGTCAGTTCCTATTCCATTATTCCGAATAAAGAATTGAGGGATAAATTCAACAAATATCTGCAAAGCAGCGAGCTCGAAGAAGGTCATATTTTTGCTTATCTGGCTGCACAGGCTGCTTATGAGAATGGCGGAGAATGGCTGTCGGAAGCAAAAAATTATATCTGGAATAATATTACTTTTGTAGATGAATATTTGAAAGTTAATATTCCTCAGATAAAAGCAATGATTCCGGAGGCGTCGTTCCTGGTATGGCTCGATTGCCGGGAGTTAAGTCTGTCACAAAAGGAATTAGTTTCATTATTTGTCGACGATGCCAAATTGGCGCTAAATGATGGGGTTATGTTCGGGGCTGGCGGCGAAGGCTATATGCGCATGAATGTAGGTACCCCACGTGCCAATATTGAAAAAGCGTTGGATAATCTTAAAAAAGCAATCGAAACGAAACAAACTCGTTCTTAAATTTGTTTACAGAGCAAATTGGGCACGATTATTGTTTACAAAGTATAAAATAAAAGCTGCAAAAAGCTTGGTTATTAATCTAAACAACTATATTAAAATGAAAATTTCTACAAATAAGTTTGTTTCTTTGTCTTACGACTTGAATGTGGGCGAGGGTGAGGAACGTGAACTAATGGAAAGAGCTACAGATGAAACTCCACTGGAATTCATCTTTGGAACAAACTCTATGCTTGAGGCTTTCGAAAAGAACCTCGACGGAATGGCTGAAGGCGATGCATTCGACTTTGTGTTGACTCCGGACGAAGCATATGGTGAATACGATGATGATGCGATAGTGGATCTTCCCCGCAATATATTCGAACAAGACGGTGTGTTGAATGAAGAGGTTATCTTCGAAGGAAATACCGTACCGATGATGGATACTAACGGTAACCGGTTGAACGGTTCGGTAGTAGAAGTTAAAGAGGATGTGATCAAGATGGACTTTAATCATCCATTAGCCGGTGAAACTTTGAACTTTTCGGGAAAAGTGCTTGTCGTAAGAGAGTCTACTCCTGAAGAAATCGCCGCGTTATTTGCTCCTCAGGGTTGTGGCTGTGGCTGTGGCGATGGCGAAGAGGATTCTTGCGGTTGTGGAAGCGAGAAAGAAATGGCCGGCGGTTGTGGCTCGGGTTGCGGCTGTGGCGGACACTAATAATAAGAATTTACATAAATAAAATGAGGGTGAGTCAAAGACCTTTTGACACACCCTCTTTTTTATTCTTTATGATTATCAGTTACATTTAAACTTGTTTCTTCTTAAGAAATAATGAGATGGCTCCCCAAAATACAGATGATGTTCCTGCTACCATAAAAGCCATCCATGTATTGATGAAATTATCAGCATTAGAAAGATTGATTATCATGTAAATAAGTGAAATCATAATGATCGCAACTCCTAAGCCGATTAGAAAATTGCCTGATTTTTTTTGATTCATATCCTTATCATTTAATGGTTTATATAATTGCTAATATATAATTTATTTTTCTGACGATCAAGGATGTCTTTATTTTATTATTATCTCATCAATGAATACAAAAGCCCTTTTGCCTTTCCCTGCATGCCAGCCGGGCATTGAGTTGGTTGGTTTGGCTATTATTTTTACATAACGGGCTTTTATTGTCGGAAACTCGGCATTCACATCTACCGTAATATCTCTAGTATCATTTTCTTCTCTTACCGGATACTGTTTGCTGAATACCTGCTTGTAATCGATTCCATCGTTTGACACAGATATAGTATATTCTGTTACTCCGAAAATCCAAGCACTGATGCCCATGTATGTGCCGACAGTAACTTGCGAAATGTCTGTCGCTGTTTCCAGATCTACGATTGCTTCAAAATCTTTACCTACAAAACCAAGCCATTCTCCGTTTGCATGAGAATTTCCTCCTCTGGTTCCATTAACGAGAGTGACAGGTCCATAGGCAGTATAATTTTTGTGAGGAACCGATACTAACTCTACATTTTTTAATGTAGCTTTATTGAACTCAAATTGATTCGTATATTCTTTGCTCTTATCATTATCTCTGATGGCTACAGCTCTGATTTTTGCCGTCGATTTTATTTCAATAGGTCCGGTGTACTTCATACTATTGACGGACGGTTCACTCCCGTCGAGAGTATAATATACCGGCGCATTGTCGTATGTGAACAATGTTACGACGATGGCTTTTTTGTTTGTGTCGGTTTCTATTTTGGCAGAAATGTCAGTGACATGTGTTGCATAGTTATAACCTGATTTCTTGTATAGCTTCATCAAACCGTCGAGCCGGTGCAGGAATAATTCATAATTCTTCTTTCCGGGCATAGTCCATTGCACTTCGCTCAATGCTGCGATGCGTGGCATAACCATATATTCCACATGGCTGGAAGTCGGTACGTATTCTGTCCAAAGGTTAGCCTGTGTTCCGATAATGTATTTCTGCTCTTCCAATGTAAGTTCTTTTGGTACAGGATCAAAATTATATACCTTTTCGATAGGAACATATCCTCCAATTCCTAATGGCTCGTGGTCTACATCTCTTGTTTGGTAATAATCGAAGTAAAGGTGAGAAGTCGGTACCATAATCACGTCATGATGTTCTTTAGCGGCAGCAATACCTCCTTCTATTCCCCGCCACGACATAACGGTGGCATTTGGAGCCAGCCCGCCTTCCAGTATCTCGTCCCAGCCGATTATCTGGCGGCCTTTGCTGTTCAGGAATTTTTCTATCCGCGAAATAACATAGCTTTGAAGCTTATTTTCTTTTGAATGTTCCGGGTCGTCCGTCAATCCGAGTTCTTTTATCTTTGCCTGACATTTCGGGCATTCTTTCCATCTGTTTTTCGGGCATTCGTCACCTCCCACATGGATATATTCCGACGGGAATAATTCTATCAGTTCCGAAAATACCCCTTCAAGGAACGTATATGTGTCTTCGTTTCCGGCACACAGTACATCGTCGAATACTCCCCATAGCTGCGATACTTTGTACGGGCCTCCCGTGCAACCCAGATCAGGATATGTAGTCAGGGCGGCCAGCATATGTCCGGGAAGATCTATTTCAGGGATAATAGTTATAAATCTTTTCTGCGCGTAGGCTACGATATCTTTTACCTCTTCTTGCGTATAATATCCGCCATATGGTTTTCCGTCATATTCGCCGGTGTTTCTTCCTATAACGGTTTGTTCACGGTATGCCCCGGCTTTTGTCAGTTCGGGATATTTTTTTATTTCTATCCGCCAGCCTTGGTCTTCGGTCAGATGCCAGTGAAAGCGGTTGATATTATGAAGAGCCAGAATGTCGATATACTTTTTGATAAATTCAACCGGGAACATATGGCGTCCTACGTCGAGCATCATACCTCTATAACCAAATCGCGGATAATCTTTTATCTCCACGGCAGGGAAGGCTATCGATGTCCCTTGAATATTGGCAGGGATTGATTTACGCAACGTTTGCACACCGTAGAATATACCTGCTTCGTCTGCCCCGTCGATGACGATCTGTCTGCTATTAACGGTAAGGATATAAGATTCGGGTTTTTCGTCCTTGTTGTCCGATTTCAGGACGATGGCATTTGCATCGGTCTTCTTATCTGTTATTTTAAGATCAAGTCCGGTACCGAATTTTATATACTCAGCCAGAAATCCGGCAGTTTGTTTTTGTACTGCATTTCCTTTGGTGTAAACAATTACAGTTTTACTATCCAGCGTAAAATCTCCACCTGCAATAGTGGATATACTTTGCGGTAACGGCACTACCTGATAGTTAGCCTTTGGTAAGGAAGTAATGGCAAAGCACGAAATAGTCATAAATGATAGAAGAAATAAAATGGTTTTCCGAAATGTTTTCATTTAGATTGTTGTATTTAATATTCAGTGTGTAAAGATAAGATTTTAACTTTTGGATAAGACTATTAAAATTCAAATAGTTTCGAAAAAAAAATATGTATCTTTACAGCGATTATAAAAACTTTAAAATTACATTGATATGGCTTTATTTAAATCAGGAAATCCATCATTAAAAAACGTATTCGAGAAGGTCGGACAAGCTACCGACGCCAGTCAGGCCATGACCGTTAACGGGACTATAGGCAAGACAGGTATATTATTGGCTTTGGTTGCATTCGGAGCTATTGTTACATGGAATATGTTTGGTAGTCTGTCTTATTCCGGTCTTGTCATGCCTCTATTCTGGATAGGTCTTATAGGTGGGCTTGTTACAGCGCTTATTATCACATTCAAAAAAGAACTTGCTCCTTATCTATCTCCTGTTTATGCCATACTTGAAGGTTTTGTGCTGGGAGGAATCTCCGTTATGCTCAATGCCTATTATCCGGGTATTGCTTTGCAGGCAATCATACTGACATTTGCTGTTACTACTATCATGCTTGCTTTATATTATTTTAAGGTGATACGTGCAACGCAAAAGTTCAGGAGTGTTGTTATTATCGCAACAGGGGCTATTGCTATATTTTATTTAGTAAGTTTAATTTTGTCGTTTTTTGGAATTACATCTCCTGCATATGCAGCTACTCCGCTGGGTATAGGTATCAGCGTGTTTGTTGTTATTATTGCCGCTTTGAATTTGATTCTCGATTTCGACTTTATCGAACAGGGTGCAGAATATCAGGCTCCTAAATTTATGGAATGGTACGGTGCTTTCGGGCTGATGGTCACTTTGATCTGGTTGTATATTGAAATATTACGTCTTTTGGCAAAAATTGCTGCAAGTAGCAGGTAATCGGATCTTTCGGCAGAAGGCTAAGGGGGCGAAAAGGCCCGAGCATTGCCATAAAAGCGATGACACGAAAAGTAGCAGTTCTTTATTGGCGTGTAATGGTCAAAGGACTCGATTATGCAGAAAAAGGCATTGTCAAATATGAAGAGCAATTACTGGCCAGTAAAATAAAAACACTGAATAGATTGGCAAGCGAGTTAAATATTGAAATATCTAATAATAAACAAGTTGTAAAAATCTGTCATTGGTAGGGCGATAGCCCGAAGCAATCCAGATGAAATGAATTTCATTTGTCCTGAATAATTTCAGCAGTGTTTGCTATGTACATCAAAAAGAATTATCTTTGTAACAGATATTGATCAGACAAATTTTCATCATTTTTGTTACTTGTCTGTTACTTAACATCTCTGATTTGATATTAAAGCGTTACATATCAGACGGTAACAAACAAACGGGGCTGACTGGCTTTGACAGCGAGATGAAGTGGTTTGTAAGCATGCAGTGCGTAGTCGGCTGGCACTATAATCTCAGACGTCAAAAATTTAACTGGCAATAACAATTACGCTCTTGCTGCTTAATCGAAGTATAGTAGATTTTTAGCTTAATCCTTGCACAGGTGTGAGGACAAGACATCACCCGGAAGCTGTGGCTTCGAAGCGTGCCGATCAGGTGGTGCAGGCAAATCGGAGATAGGATAAAGGAGGCTTCGGCTTTTATCTGAAACTAAAGAGGCTAAGGTTTGAGTTGGTGGCTTCGGTCTTGCTCGTTCACGAAAACCAAAGCGGAGATAAGCATGTAGAAAGCAGATTAGTTCCTTGTTTGGACCGGGGTTCAAGTCCCCGCAGCTCCACTTTTAAGAATCCAAAAGAATCCAAATCCGTATAAACGTCTGATTTATACGGATTTATCTTTTTAAGCAATAATAATCCGATTTCTTAATCAAATTCTTTTTTCAATTGTTCCACCCAATTTTTCACACGCTCGTCAGTCAGCTTCGATTGGTTTTCCGTATCTATTGCCAGCCCCATAAATTTGTCATCCCTACGGGCATGCGAGCTCTCAAAGTTATAACCTTCCACAGAAGTAAAACCAACCACCTTGGCTCCAACCGATTCGAATGTTTCGGCCAGAATACCTACCCCATCGATAAAATTCTCCTTATACTTAACTTGGTCTCCAAGCCCGAAAACAGCAACTTTCTTACCTTCCAGGCTTAAAGATTCCAATTCGGGCTTCACTTCATCCCAATAAGAAGGTAATTCGCCATCGAACCATGTAGATACCCCGACGATGATATTATCATAACTTTCAAATTCTTTTTTAGATGCATCCTCTACCGCGATAACATCAATATTGACGCTGCCGAATGCTTCCCTTATTTTTTTAGCAATAGCGGCTGTCTTGGTCGTATTTGTTCCGTAAAACAATCCTATCTTTTTCATTATTCAGTATTTTTTGATTGTCTAAAACTCTAGTAATTTTTTAGCTGCTTCGTATATTCTATCCTCTCCCGGCAGTACGGCTTTTTCCAATATCGGATTGAAGCCAACAGGGGTAAATGTAGAACCCACACGTTGTACCGGCGCATCCAGATACTGAAACATTTCCGAACCGATGAGAGCGGAAATTTCCGCGCCAAAACCGGAAAATACTTTATCTTCGTGTACAATAAGCGCCTTACTTGTCTTTTTCACCGACTCAAGAATAGCGTCTTTATCCAAAGGAACCAAAGAGCGTAAATCGATCACCTCCACATCCCAGTTTTCTTTGGCCAAACGTTCGGCTGCCGAAAGACTGAACAATGTCGTATTTCCGTATGTGATAAGTGTCAGATCCTTTCCCTGACGACGAATACGGGCTTTTCCGAACGGAACTTCGAAATCGTCGGGAATAGCAGTCGCCGCATCCACGGAGTTGTATAAGGCTTTTGGTTCGAGGAAGACAGTTAAGCCTTTCGAACGTAAGCTTGTGCGCAACAATCCTGCGGCATCGTCTGCAAAAGAAGGATAAACGATTCTGCATCCGGGTAATGTAGATAAAGCAGCTTCAAGATTCTGAGAATGGTACATCCCTCCTCCGATATATCCTCCCGAAGCAAGACGCAATGTTATATTCGGAGAGAATTTGCCATTGCTACGCCAGTAATCATGCGTACATTCTACAAACTGTTCCATAGCAGGCCAGAAATAATCGGCAAACTCGGCCCCTTCGATAACAATCCGTATTTTCGGATCGAAACGGCTCATACCGTTTGCTGTTCCCACTATAAAGTCCTCAGCAATAGGAGCATTGAATACACGTTTTTCGCCAAACTCCTGCTGCATACCTTTCGAAACATTGAAAACTCCTCCTTTATCCTTATTGGCTACATCCTGTCCCCATAAGAAAGTATCGGGATTGTGACGAAATTCTGCTTTAAGTGTTTCATTGATAGCCGTTACCAGATTCTTCTTTTCTCCTTCCTCATTGTGAGTGCCGTCAACATATTTTTGAGGTTGGTACGGTTCCGGTACAACAAAATCGAAAATAGACTTCGGATCGGGATCAGGCGCGGCTAATGCTTTTTTGTTGGCAGCGCTCACCTCTTTCTTCACTTCGGCCTCAATAGCTTGCAATTCTTCTTCGGTAAAACGTTTGTAACGTAAAAGCATCCGGCGGAATTTATGCAGAGGGTCGGCCTCTTTTACGTATTTCAATTCGTTTTCGTCACGATACAATGTATGTTTATCGGAATTGGAATGCGAACCGATGCGCACACAATTGGCATGCACCAATACAGGCGTCTGATTTGCAATCGCGTATTCACGGGCTTCTGTCATCGTATCCATCGATTCAAAGACATCCTTTCCGTTACAATACATTATCCTCAGGTTCTTTATACCCGAATAGTTGTCTACGGCTTTGCGGTTTGCGGTCTGGTCTTTTTTAGGAACAGATATGCCATAACCGTTATCCTGTATTACAAATATTACGGGCAGCCCTTCTTTCGACGCTCCGTTTATTGCTTCAAAGACATAACCTTCCGACATTGCCGATTCGCCATGTGAAGTAATGGCAACACCCTTCTTCTCATAATATTTTATAGCGCGGGCTACTCCCACCGCATGCAAATCGTGATTACCCGTAGCCGAAGAAACATTTTCTATATGCCATTCGGGTTTACCAAAGTGGTTAGACATGTGGCGTCCACCACTTGCAGGATCCGTTGCCTTCGATATACCGTTAAGGATCAGCTCTTCGGCTGTCAGTCCGGCAGAAAGAACAGTAAGCATATCTCTGTAATAAGGGAACATGAAATCTTCGCCTTTGGTAAATACCTGTCCCACGGCAAGCTGTATGCCATCGTGACCTGCATAAGGCGCGTGGTATGACCAGCCGAGAGATTGCAGCAGATAAGCCGGAGCCTTTTCATCGAGGGCACGCCCCAATGTCATCAGGTGATACCACTCTTTCAACGTTTCTTTATCTGTTGTTTTTATACTATATTTTTTCATATCAGTTTTCATATTAGGTTACGCATTCCGGTTTTCGAGATATTCGGCAATGCGGTACAGGAAGTTACCTCCCAACATACCGTCTATCACACGGTGATCGTAAGAGAGTGACAGGTACATCTTGTGCCGGATCGCGATTACGTCTCCTTCCGGAGTTTCTACAACCGCAGCCTTTTTCTCGATGATACCGACACCCAAAATAGCTGCTTCGGGCTGATTGATAATCGGTGTTCCGAACAGGCTCTTGAATGAACCGAAATTGGTAATCGTAAATGTACCGCCTTGAATTTCATCCGGCATCAATTTATTTCTGCGTGCTTTATCTGCCATTGTATTAATAGATCCGGCAAGACCGCTAATACTTAATCTATCGGCATCCTTTATTACAGGAACTATCAGATTACCATCAGGTAGAGACACGGCAACGCCGACATTTATATGCTTCTTTTCGATAATGTTATACCCATCAACCGAAGAATTTACGCGAGGGAAGTCCTTCAATGCTTTTGCAGTGGCTTCAACTATCGCGGGCATATATGTAAGGCTGACACCTTCACGTTTCTTGAACGCATCCTTGTTTTGCTCACGCCAGCGAACAAGCTTGGTCACATCGACTTCGATAACATTGGTTACATGCGGAGATATTTTTTTAGAAGCAACCATCCTGTCGGCAATGATACGACGGATCGGGTCCATTGCGGTAACTTCGTCCCCATCGCTAACTTGTACAGGAAGAGCTTTGGGTACGCTTTCCTGTGGCGCGGAAACAGACGGCGAAGAAGCTTTCGCGGCAGGTTTAGCAGCTGGTGCAGAAGAAGATATACCCTTGTTCTTATTATCTATATACAATTCGATATCGCGCTTGCTCAAACGTCCTTCGTAACCGGTTCCGGGAATAGAATCGAGTTCATTCCGGCTGATTCCGGCTTCTTTTGCTTTCTGTAATACTATCGGAGAATACCATCTGTCGGCTCCCTTAGTTACTTTTTCGTCCGCTACTTTAGCAAGTTCTGCCGGAGCAGCTTTCTCTTCATTCTTAGTTTCAGCTTTAGGAGCAGGCGCAGGCTCTTCTTGTTTTTCAGCTTCACCACTTGCACTGTCTTCGCCGTCCAGATCGACAATGGCAACAACAGTACCTACCGATACGGTATCGCCCTCTTTAAAGTATATTTCGAGTATCTTTCCCGATACCGGAGAGGGAATTTCGGCGCTTACTTTTGCCGTATTTACCTCAAATAAAATGTCATCCTCATTGATGGTATCGCCAACTTTGACCGACCACGAGATTATAGTCCCTTCGGTAATACTTTCGCCCAGCTTGGGCATTTTTATTTCAAATTTCGCCATGATTTATATTATTGTTGTAGTAATTAGTCTTTAAATTATAGATTGCATTGTCAGGTTGGAAGCCTTTAGCCTCTTTCCGTCATAGTTCCATTCGGGGGTTCCGTATTTCTGGTCGACCAAAGTATTTATCTCAGAAATATTCTCTCCGGTAAACTGATAAAAAGTGTTTCCCTGTTCCTCATTCAGAAAGTAAGTCATCGTGTAATCCTTAAAGCGCTTTACATCCAGTTTCGTATTCAGATGTTCAAGTATATTCGTTACCGGACTTTTCACCGATTTGACATAGATCCTGTTGTCTGTTTTATTCTCCAGTTGCTTCGGATCGCTCTCCAATGTAGAAGTAAGGCTATGCAAATCGGAAGAAAAAAGAAGCGTTGCATGATACATCACCCTATCTTTATGAACACATTGCGCGCTACCCGATATTTTCAGCCCATCGATATTGATTGCCAGTCGGGCATCAGCTTCCGCATGGATTCCGAGCGTAGAAAGCAGTAAAATTATCCTTTCGGCATAACGGTCAAAACCTATCCCTTTATTGTTTCCGATAAAAGTCAGATTGAGGTTGCCCAGATCGTGAAATACCGTTCCGCCACCCGACGAACGCCGTGCTACTTTAATATTATTCCTCTGTATAAAATCGAGATTAACCTCAGCCGGCACATTCTGATATTTACCAATGACCACCGACGGCTCGTTTTGGTACAACATGAAAAATTCCTCCGAAAAATTTTTCAGGAGATATTCTTCGGCAGCCAGATTGAACCAGGCATCAGTATATGTATTATTGATACAAAGCATTTTATGTAAGTTTTATTTAAAGATTTAAAGATTGTTGACTGTTGACTGTTCCGGTTTCCAATTGTGCAAATATGCATTGCAAACCAGATATTACGAAAATAAAGTCTCGTGAATGATCTCGCCAACAGTCGGATGCGGGTAGACATGCTTACGAAATTCCTCGACAGTATTACCGTTCTCTATCGCCACCCCGGCCAGAACAATCAATTCCGATGCAGGATTTCCCAACATATGACATCCGATGATACGGTCGTCACTATCCACTATGATTTTGCATAGGCCGTTTGCTGTCTCATTTTCGGCAATAAACCGTCCTGAATACGCCATAGGCAGCTTCAGTACACGAAATAGTTCACCTTTTGCCGTCAACTCTTCTTCGGTCTTCCCTACCCCTGCTATCTCAGGATTGGTGTAAACCACGCTCGGAATAGCATTGTAACTCATCTTATCATCTTCTCCCAAAATGTGACTGACAGCCACTTCTCCCTCACGGATAGCGGTATGAGCCAACAGAGAAAAACCGGTAACATCGCCTGCCGCATATACACGCGGATGGCTTGTCTGCATATATTCATTAACCTTTACACCACTTTTCAGAAGCTCAACATTCAGTGTTTCCAATCCGAAGCCGCTTGTAATAGCTCTACGACCTACGCTGACTAATACTTTCTCTGTTTCAATAGTTTCAGCCTTACCATTTTTTTCAACAACAACGCCTTTCTTCGTTACTTCTGTAACCTTTGTATTCAGATGAAATTTGACACCTCTCTTTGCATAATCGCCGCGGAGCATCGCTGATGTTTCCTTATCCATTACGCTCAGTATTTCGGGCATCATCTCTATAACATTGACATCAACTCCCATACTATTGAAGAAGGAAGCGAATTCGATACCGATAACGCCTCCGCCTATAATAGCAAGTGACTTAGGCAGACAGGCAAATTCCAATGCCTCTTTGGATGTCCAGTAAGCTACTTCCGACAAACCTTTTATCGGAGGGATAACTGTTTCGGAGCCGGTACACAGTAATAAATATTTTACCGAATAAGTTTCACCTCCGCCGGAGATATTGATTCTATCATCTTTCTCGCCAAGTATGGTCGCGGCTTCCTTGACAACGGTAACGCCGTATGCCGACAGTTTGAAACCGACACCTGCGGTTAATTTCTTTACAACTTTATCTTTCCTGTTGATTATTTTCGACACATCGAAAGATGGCTCCTCGCCAACAGTAATTCCGTATTTACTTGCACCTTTTATACTATCCAGTGTCTTAGCCGAATATAAAAGAGTTTTTGTGGGAATACATCCTTCGTTAAGACATACTCCACCAATATATTTTTTCTCGAAAAGGACAGTTTTTAATCCGTTTGACGCAGCTACCTCCGCTGCATTATATCCGGCCGGACCACCACCAATAATTGCTATGTCAAATTCCATGGTTATCACCTGATTGTTTTATTTTATGTTAAAAACGATTATTTTGCTATGTTCACTTTACATAGTAAGGTATAAACAAACAACAAGGCGATAAGTTTTATCGATTTTAACTATTACACTTATAGATAATCGATATGAGGTGAAGCAATACAAATCAACGAGGCATGGATAGATAGCTTTCAGACTTAACAGATTAAGATAATCCTATTTTTTTTCTCAAAAAACAGTTTTAAGTAATTTATGATAATTAATGCAACATTCTCTTTGTCATTGGCTCCGCTTCGCTCTGCCGAACGTTGTTTCTGAGGCACGAAGGATCTTGTTCCTTAAAAGCGGAACTGACAAGAGATGCTTCCTATCGTCAGCATGACAAAAACGAAAATTATGTTGTAATAAATACTTTCCATTACTTAAGACAGATAATACAATGCTAAATTAAATTCATCAAGAATCTAACACAAGGTTTGCATAATAAAAAAAGAGGCTGTGTCAAAAGGTCTTTTGACACAGCCTCTTTTCGCTTTTATATAGAAATTTATTTCAGGTTTAAAGCATTCCTTACCGCAGCTATAGAGGAAGATTTACCGACAGTCGATTTACGTGTAGCATAATCGAACTCAACGGACTTATCTCCACTGAACGATTTCCACTTCAATTTCAACTTCACGGTTTTACCTTCAGTATCAGGAAGGCTGCTTAAATTAAATGCCACCAATCCGTCCACTTCTCTGCCATGAATATCTCCATATGCATTATGACGAAATTCTACTTCATAAGGTTTAGTAGGGTCGGTACTTGCTAATAAATTTACAAAATGAGCTTTATTGGTATTTCCAAATATAGTTCTGAAACGGAGTGTCAGATAACCGTCTTCTGCGATTGTCACCCAATCATTTACAATTTCAACAGGATCTGTCCCATATATTTCGTCATTCTCTGCCCCTAAATCCGGAGCAATCGCTTTTGTAAGAAGGCTATCGATCCAATTGATATGAACAGCTTTACTATACCCTTCGCTAGGCTTATCTACTTCTTTGTAATTAACCAGCGCTCTTACTTCTTTACTCCCAAAAGGAGAAGATGTCATATTTGTAGGCAGTAGAGTCGTTTTATCGTCCAATTGCAGAAAAAATGCATTTCCACTGATTGGCTTCACTGTTACAAGCGCATTTGGGTATCTTAGATCCCAGTCTGTGTCATCGTCATCTAAACAAGATTGAAAGGCCAAGGCGACACATACAACGCTTAAGGTCATTAAAAAAAATCTTAACGTTTTCATAATTCTATTGTAGTTAATTGTTTTAATCTTTTTATGTATAATATAATGATGAACGAGCAACTAAAAAAGCTGCAATAAAAAATTAAAAAATATATTAAATTTTATAAAAATAATGATTGTCTTTCGCTTTTGGCTCGCAATGGTGAAAAGAGAAAATCAATCAGGATATGGAAATTCTTTCCCATTACCATACAGATTTTCAACATTTTCATTGCCGGTTTAAAAATTTACAATAACTTTACAAGCAAAGTTTCAAACATTACGCAATGAGCATGTTCCCGTTCATATCGCCCCTTGTTGCTGCCGTCCCCGTGGAAGCCGCTAACGGTTTGGTTCGCTTGTATTTACAAATGTCAAACTGCTGGAGGGGGGGGTAAACCATTAGTATTCAATCTATTACAAAATAAAATCATATCACAACAAGTTTATGTCTTGTCGCGATTTTTTGTTGCGCCTATACTTTTCAGTATAAAGACGCTCTGAAAAAACTTTTGAATTTGGAAAAGGAATAATTAACCGCTCCGCAAGGGGCAATAAAACGAAAAAAATGAACAGGAAAAAGACAATTCTGATTGCCATTGTAGCAACAGTATCAATGAGTATTGCAGCACAGGTAAAACAAATTACGGTAGAAAAAGGATTACCGGTGACGTTCACTGCTCAAAAAAAATCTTATACCATAGAAAAGTGCGAAATAACCTATGATGTTGATCGCTTTATTTCTATTCAGGTATCTGGAGAAGGATTTGGAATGAGTTCTCTTGACAAGAAAGGACAATTCCCTATTACGTGTTCTTATGCTTCAAAAGGTAAGGAGTACTATTTCAATTTTACTAGAGTAGAAAAGACATCCGTTGTTTTTCTTCTTACTCAAAACGTTTTACCTTATCCTGAAAGTATTACATTTTACCCAAAACGAGGGAAAAAAGTAAAAGTAAAGATAGAGTAAAGATAAAAATGCCAGCGTGCAATGTTCAACATTGATGATAATCTTTTTGAAGCAAGTAAAATTAAATTCGTGATAGATGGCAAAGAAATGTATTACAACATTGTCGGCGGCGAATGGGAGTAATATTAACCGCCCGCAAGGGACACAAAAAATAAGGAAATGAAAAGAATAGTTTTAAAGAAAGTTTTAAGCGAAAAACAGGTTGTTGCACGCAAGCGAGGTAGACAAAAGAAAAATTTTGAACCAAATAATTTATATTATGTCAGATTATAAATGTGAAATTTGCGGAAAGCAGAAAGCAGAAAATTTTCGTTTTGAGTATGGGATAATAACTTCCTATCAAAGAACACAAACAGGAACGACAACGAAAGGAGTATTTAATGATCCTTACAATGTTTATCAAACTCAAACAACGTATAAAATTTTTGGTGAGAATACAGTTCATTTGTGCCTTAATTGCATAAATGAAAGAGTAAGGGTTTATAAAACAATTAATTATATACCAATTGGAATTGGACTTTTACTGTTTTTGCTTTTTGGTGGATTGAGTTTTAAAGAAATTATGCAAGGAAGAGAAGAGGCAATTTCCGTACTGTTTGGAATTCTTATATTTACAATACCTGCATATTTTATAACAAGATACTGTTTGATAAGACACTACAGTAAAAGGCTGAATATAAACCGAAAAGAAATCAAGGAAGCGATAAAATTAGGACTTGAATTTTTAAATAAAAGATGGAGAGACAAAGCAGAAACGGTATGTTATTACCAATATCAAAAAATTAAACCTTTAGAAAATATATTCAAGGAGTCTGGACAACTGAAAGTGCAAGGAAAAGACCAAGAATTAATAGTCATCCCTGCAAGTGCGTATGATGATACTAAAGACCCTGATTTTATAAAGATATTTAGAATATAAAGCAAAAAGTTGATAAATGATAGTATTAACCGCCCCGCAAGGGGCATAAAAATTACAGGAGGCAAATAAAATGACCAAATTTAATCTTATTATGGGTATTCTCGGCGAAATTACCGCTATACTTCTCGGTATTATGTTGCTGGCATGGACAAACAGTACCGGATTAGGCTTAGTATTCCTTGTATCGGGCATTATCTTGCTTGTGGTAAACATTATGAAACTGCAAACGCACAATGAAGAACTATCGGATAAGGAAGCACAAATGAATTTTATTCAGAATAGGGATTCTGTTCCCGAATTAAAAGAGCCTGTGACTGTTTCGGTTAAAATAAGCGATTCGTTACGGGAGGAAAAATACAACATCTTTTCAGACGGCGTTAAAAAGGGAAAGATTGTGTATGGTGAGGTTCTGAAATTTGATGTAACAAAAGAGAAAAGCCTGATTGAAGCGGGTATTGGCGATACGCCTTTCCCCACCACTCACGGATACCTCTTTGATGCGTCATCCAATACGGAAAATGTCGCATTGGAAGTAGCATCAAAAAATTGTGCTATAGTGCTGAAAAGAATATTTTAATATTAACCACCCCGTAAGGCAGGGCTGTTAAGTTCTGAATTATTATATCCTCTTTGAGTCATGTTGAATTGAAAATCGGCGGAGCCAACAGGAGTGAAGGATCTCCTTAATCGAAGGAGATCCTTCGTTCCACTCAGGATGACAGCAGAATATAGCAGGGTAAAATGGAGAACTTAACAGCCCTGCCCGAAGGGGGTTCTGTTCTCCACCTATGGGGGAGTTAGAGGGGGCTGTTGACGAATGTAGGTGGCTTATTTATATGATTCCCTTTATCCGTTTACTTTCTTCATTGTAGCGATAGAATCGAGAACTTTACAAGAGAATCCCCACTCATTGTCGTACCACGCTACTACTTTCACAAAAGTAGGGCTTAATTGTATCCCTGCTTTCTCGTCAAAAATGGCAGTGTTCGGATTTCCGATCATATCAGAAGAAACCACCTCATCGGCTGTATATGCCAGATAACCTTTCAATTCGCCTTCCGAGGCTTCTTTCATCGCCTTGCATATTTCAGCATAGGTAGTTTCATGCGACAAACGGGCTGTAAGGTCTACAACCGAAACATCAAGGGTAGGAACGCGGAAAGACATACCGGTAAGTTTCCCGTTCAATTCCGGAATAACCTTACCCACTGCCTTGGCAGCGCCTGTAGTCGAAGGGATAATATTGCCCGCAGCAGCACGACCTCCCCGCCAGTCTTTCATCGATGGGCCGTCCACTGTTTTTTGAGTAGCAGTGGTGGAATGTATGGTACTCATCAAAGCCTCTTCGATACCGAATTTATCGTTCAATACTTTTGCTATCAATGCCAGACAGTTGGTTGTACAGGAAGCATTCGATATTATTTGAGTCCCCTTTACGTATTTATCGTTGTTCACACCCGGAACAAACATCGGGGTATCATCCTTAGCCGGTCCCGATAGAACCACATATTCAGCTCCGGCGGCAATATGTCCCTGAGCCTTTTCTTTTGTCAGGAACAACCCTGTGGATTCTACTATATATTCGGCTTCTACCTCGTTCCATTTCAGATTGGCGGGATCTTTTTCCGCTGTAACACGCACCTCATTGCCATTTACAATCAGATTTCCGCCTTTTGTTTCAATAGTTCCGTCAAATTGTCCGTGAATACTATCGTACCGAAGCATATAAGCAATGTATTCAACATCGATCAAATCGTTGATCCCAACTACCTGTATATCGTTCCTGTTTTGAGCAGCACGAAATACTAAACGACCGATACGTCCAAAACCGTTAATACCTACCTTAATTGCTTTCATAATAAATTGGTTTTTAAGTAATAAAACTTCTTGTTCTTTTTTGTATTACAAAGATATATTAATTATTGTTGTCCGAAATGACAAAAAATATACAATTTCTGCCAAAACAGAATATTTATCGGCAAATAATATTTAATTTTAAGGACTAAAATAATTTCGTCATTGTGAGCCTGCCCCCCTGGCGCCGGTTTTATCTATAGATATAGTGATAATTTGAGAATTAGCGAATTTGAAACAACGTTCAACGGAACGAAGTGTAGTTAAAATTAGCAAATTGGCAAATGGCGCGAAGCGACAGTAACAGTCAACAGTTATCAGTCAACAGTCAACAGTCAACAATGGCGCGAAGCGACAAAGGCTATAAGCTAACGGCTAACAGCTAATGGCTAATGGCTAATTGAGTGTGGAGTTTGTTACTTTTTAGTTAAAAAGATACGAGTAGACGAGATACGAGGTACAAGTTGTTGACTGCTGACTGTCGCACGTCATTGCGAGGGTTTACCCGAAGCAATCCATTAATAATCAATACTCTGGATTGCTTCACTCCTGTTGGCTCCGCCGATTTTTCAAATTCGCAATGACGAAAAGGTCGACTGTTTACTGACTACTAACTACTAACTACTGTTTACTGTAGAAGTTTGTTACTTTTTAGTTAAAACGAAAAGCAGGAGTTAAAAGTGCTGAGTGCTGACTACTGACTACTGACTACTGACTACTGACTACTGACTACTGACTACTGACTACTGTTTACTGTAGAAGTTTGTTACATTTTAGTTAATTGTAGGGGTGAACCCTACCAATGACAGATTTTTATATACTGTTGATAATGAGTGAAATGAAAATATATTCAACATATCAAAAATATAGCGATTTAGCATTCTGTCATATACACATTGTGCCCAAAAAATTGGGTTCCGACTCGCAATGACGAAAGGAAATAAACAATTAAGAACAAAGATTATGAATAAACCATTAAAGACAAAACATATTGTACTGCTTGTTCCGCCCAATTCAACATTGTTGACCACAGCTGGGCCTTTGGAAGTATTTGCTAAAGCAATGGATATGTTTGATTTGGTACAGCACAGTGTTGATTTCAAATATCAGGTACACGTAGTGTCGATGGGAAAGGAAAAACAGATAAATACATCTTCCGGCCTGCCAATATTGAGTGAGGGGTGTTATACCGAAATTGATTATCCGGTAGATACGCTAATGATAACAGGACTAGCCCGCTATCTTGATTCCGGCCTGAGAAATGAGATGCTGGAGTGGCTGAAAGAACAATCGGGAGCAATCCGCCGGATATGCTCGGTATGTTCCGGCGCATTTATTCTGGCAGAAGCCGGACTTCTGGATGGAAAGAAAGCAACTGCCCACTGGTCGAAAAATGAAGAACTGGCTCTGATGTATCCTGCTATAGATGTACAAATAGCCCGTATTTTCATTAAAGACGGGAAGATTTATACTGCCGCCGGAATAACCTCAGGAATGGATTTGGCCCTGGCGTTGATAGAAGAAGATTTGGAACAATCTTTTGCCTTGCAGGTCGCACGTTGGTTAGTTTTGTATCTGAAACGTCCCGGAAATCAATCGCAGTTCAGTACATATCTGGATTGTAAGAGAATAGGCAATCCCATTATCCGGAAAGTTTGCGAATGGATATTGGAACATCTCAGGGAAGACCTCTCGGTAGAACGGCTTGCCGAATATGCAGCCATGAGTCCCCGCAACTTTGCACGTGTTTTTGTTCGCGAGCTACGTGTTACTCCGGCAAAATTCATTAATAAGCTGAGAGTGGAAAATGCCAGTCAGCATCTGATAGAAACCCAACTGTCTGTGGATGAAATAGCCGATTATTGCGGACTAAAAACCGGGGAAAACCTGCGCCGTCAATTCCTCAGCCTGCTCGAAGTTACCCCTGCCCAATACAGGAAGAGTTTTCAGTCCTCGCTGTGTGATGTTGAGGTACAATATGTATAGTAGGGGAGGCGAGCGTGGAAGCTGGATTGCTTCACTACATTCGCAATGACGAAAGGACTAAACGATGAACGTCATTGGTAGGGCTTGCTCGAAGCAATCCAGAGAAAGAAGTAGATTTTCCAAGCATTTCATTAAAACAGAAAAGACCGAATCTTTCAATCCAGCCTTTTCTATTATTATGAATGCAGCGACTACATTTCAAGGTCTATATCAAACAGTTCGTGCCAAGGCAATCCCTGTTTGTTTAATTCTTCCATAAACGGATCGGGATTAAACTCCTCAACATTGAATACTCCCGGTTGACGCCACAAGCCTTTCATAAACATAATAGCGCCGATAGTAGCGGGAACACCTGTTGTATAGCTCACTCCCTGCGCTCCTGTTTCTTTATAAGCGGCTTCATGCGAACAGTTATTGTACACATAGTATGTACGTTCTTTGCCATCCTTTATGCCTTTGATACGGCACCCTATCGATGTTTCGCCGGTATAGTTTTCTCCGAGCTCGCCCGGATCAGGCAATACGGCTTTGAGGAATTGGATAGGAACGATTTCGACTCCATTGTAAATAATAGGATCGATACGGGACATTCCTATATTTTGTATCACTCGCAAGTGAGTCAGGTACTCCTGTCCGAAAGTCATCCAGAAACGGGCGCGCTTCAATGCCGGGTAATTCTTCACCAGCGACTCCAGCTCCTCGTGATAAATCACATACGATTCTTTCGCCCCCACATTCGGATAGTTGAGAGGCTTGTGTATCGCATGCGGCTCTGTTTCCACCCACTCGCCGTTTTCCCAGTATTTTCCTTTCTGAGTAACCTCACGGATATTTATTTCGGGGTTGAAGTTCGTAGCAAATGCTTTTCCGTGATCCCCTGCATTACAATCCACAATATCCAGATAGTGCATTTCATCGAAATGATGCTTCGCAGCATAGGCTGTAAACACACTCGTTACACCCGGATCGAACCCGCAACCAAGAATAGCTGTCAGTCCTGCTTCTTTAAATCTGTCCTGATATGCCCACTGCCAGCTATATTCGTATTTGGCTTCTTCTTTCGGCTCATAGTTCGCTGTATCCAGATAGTTTACTCCGCAAGCCAGACAAGCGTCCATGATGGTCAGGTCTTGATAAGGCAAAGCTACATTGATAACCAGATCGGGCTTGAACGAATTGAAAAGTTTCTTCAGGTCTTCCACATTATCTGCATCCACCTGCGCTGTTTGTATTTTGTTTCCACCTATCGCTTTAGCAATGGCATCGCATTTCGATTTGGTACGGCTGGCAAGCATTATTCCGGTAAACACATCCATGTTTTGTGCCACTTTGTGAGCCACAACTGTGCCTACTCCACCAGCTCCGATGATTAAGACTTTTCCCATTTTATTATCTTCTGATTTAGTAAAGTAAAAAATTTTATGAAACAAAAATACGATTAAAATATGACAAAGAATAATCCTGATATTTTTTTAATTGTAAACAATTATACTGCCCGCCCAACAATAAAATAAACAATATGAAAAAATAAACGTTGTTTATATGTCATAATAATCAAATAATATTTATTTATTTGCATTTAGAATTTAAAGAGATATTATGAAAAGCATTTTGTTGAGAAAAAAGCATATAGGAGATACTTTAGCAAGAAGCAACGAAAAGGACGGACTAAAAAGAACCCTCGGCACGGGAAACCTTGTTGCGTTGGGTATTGGAGCCATTATCGGCACCGGAATATTTGTCCTTACAGGCACGGCGGCAGCCAATTACGCAGGTCCTGCGCTTACTATTTCGTTTGCCATATCTGCATTAGGTTGCCTGTTTGCAGGATTGTGTTACGCCGAATTTGCATCCATGATCCCCGTCGCGGGAAGCGCCTATGCTTATAGCTACTCCACTCTGGGAGAATTTATAGCATGGTTTATCGGATGGGATCTTATACTTGAATATCTGTTTGCCGCAGGAACTGTTGCCGTAGGATGGTCGGGATATGTTGTCAGCCTGTTCGACAGTATCGGCTTACACATACCTACTTCGATAGCCCTTTCTCCTATCGGCTATACGGTTCAGGAAGGCTTCTATCTCACAGGCAGTGTTCTCAATTTTCCTGCAATGTTTATCGTTGCTCTCATGTCTGTCCTGCTAATTTTAGGAATAAAACAATCTGCCACACTCAACAATCTGATTGTGATCATCAAAGTTGTCGTTATTTTATTATTCATCGGTTTTGGTATAGCTTACGTGTCAACAGACAATTGGGCGCCATACATTCCGGCTGAAACCAGTCCCGGACATTTCGGCTGGTCTGGCATACTACGAGGTGCAGGAGTCATATTCTTCGCATATATAGGTTTCGATGCAGTATCGACTGCCGCGCAGGAAGCCAAAAACCCACAAAAAGATATGCCCAAAGGCATCCTATATTCTTTACTTATCTGTACGGTGCTGTATGTAGCTGTAACAGCCGTACTGACAGGAATAGTTCATTATTCGGAGCTGGATCACCCCGCACCAATCGCTTATGCGATCGACAAAGTAGGAGGAAGCCTGCTATGGCTGTCTCCACTCATCAAAATAGGCGCAATTGCAGGATTAAGCTCGGTGGTACTGGTTATGATGCTGGGGCAGTCGCGCATATTCTACTCTATGTCGAAAGACGGTTTGCTACCCCATTTCTTTTCGGGTGTCCACAAACGATACGGAACCCCATACAAATCGACCATATTAACAGGTTTTGCGTCAGCTCTCATTGCAGGGATATTACCTATCAACATATTAGGAGAATTGGTATCGATAGGTACATTGATGGCCTTTGTCATAGTTTGTATCTCTATTATTGTGCTCCGCAGAACAAACCCCGGTATCAATCGCCCTTTCAGGACGCCGTTAGTGCCGTTAGTACCTATTCTTGGCGCCGGGATTTGTTTAATTCAAATGCTATATCTCCCCTGGGACACATGGTTACGCCTGATAGTCTGGATGTTTATAGGTTTTATTATCTATTTCACTTACGGTATCAAACACAGCAAGCTGAATAATAAACCCCTATAAAGGCTCTTGTATGTTAATTTAAATTTAACCTTTCGATACAATGAGGTTAATTAACGTTTAAATAAGATAAGCGTACTTATTTTTTTCTTTCACAAAAATACGATAAATATTAATATTGTTTATATTTGTCGGGACATTTATAGAAAAGTCTGGTGCCATTACATAATTGAGAAGAACCGCGATTTTCACAGGTTAGCAAAAATTTACTATTCTTAGGATTTTTACTTTCAATGAACTACCTCTGTGATTCCATAATATTACGTAATGCATCTTATTAAGATTGAAAAGTAATAAAAAAACTAATATAAACAAGAAGCTTATGTCACAAATAGTTGGGCATGTGTCTCAAATTATCGGACCTGTAGTAGACGTATTTTTCGACACCGGCAATCCGGCGCTGGATCTTCCAAAGATTAACGATGCCCTTGAAGTTAAAAGACCCGATGGTCGCTCTTTGATTCTTGAAGTAAAACAACACATAGGCGAAGATACCGTGCGTACTGTCGCTATGGACAGTACAGACGGCTTAAGTCGCGGCTTGCAGGCTACACCTCTCGGCTCACCTATCAGAATGCCTATTGGCGAACAAGTGAAAGGACGCCTGATGAATGTGGTAGGAGATACTATCGATGGTATGAAACCGATAGAAAAAGCCGGCGGCAACCCTATCCACCGCGAGCCCCCTAAATTTGAGGAACTGCAAACGACCCGCGAAATACTCTTTACAGGTATTAAGGTTGTAGACTTGCTTGCTCCGTACACAAAAGGTGGTAAGGTAGGTCTGTTCGGTGGCGCCGGAGTAGGCAAAACCGTACTCATCATGGAGCTTATCAACAATATAGCTAAAAAACATAACGGCTATTCCGTGTTTGCCGGAGTAGGAGAACGTACCCGTGAAGGGAACGACCTGTTGCGCGAAATGATAGAATCGAAAGTCATACGTTACGGAGAAGAGTTCGAAAAAAGCATGGAAGAAGGACATTGGGACTTGTCGAAAGTTGACGGAGAAGAACTGAAGAAATCCCAGATTTCGCTGGTGTTCGGACAGATGAACGAACCTCCGGGCGCACGTGCCGACGTGGCTTTGTCGGGATTGACCATCGCCGAATCGTTCCGCGACTCGAAAGAAGAAGGGCCGAAAGATATATTATTCTTTATCGACAATATATTCCGTTTTACACAAGCCGGCTCTGAGGTTTCCGCCCTGTTGGGACGTATGCCTTCGGCAGTAGGTTACCAGCCTACGTTAGCCACTGAGATGGGCGCCATGCAAGAGCGTATTACTTCTACCAAGAACGGTTCCATTACATCGGTACAAGCCGTATACGTACCTGCCGATGACTTGACCGACCCTGCTCCTGCGACTACATTCTCCCATCTGGACGCGACTACCGTGCTCGACCGTAAGATTACCGAAATGGGTATCTACCCCGCTGTAGATCCGCTAGGTTCATCATCCCGCAGCCTCGACCCTACTGTTGTAGGACAAGAGCACTATGATACGGCTCAACGTGTGAAACAAATACTTCAGCGCAACAAGGAATTACAGGATATTATTGCTATACTGGGAATGGAAGAACTATCGGACGAAGATAAGAAAACGGTAAACCGCGCAAGACGTATACAACGTTTCTTGTCGCAGCCATTCAACGTTGCCGAGCAGTTTACCGGCGTACCGGGTGTGATTGTGGACATACAGGATACAATAAAAGGATTCCAAAGAATACTGGACGGAGAAGTAGATTATTTGCCTGAACAGGCTTTCCTTAACGTAGGTACTATTGAAGATGCCATCGTTAAAGGAGAGAAAATTATGGCTCAGGCTGCTGAATAACAATTTGAGAATGTGCCAATGTGCCAAACAACGTTCGCCGAAGCGAAGGCGAGGCAATTTGAAAATGAAATGCTTTGTCATCCTGAGTGAAACGATGGATCTAAAAAGTAACTGACTAATGAAAGAATTACAGCTAAATATAATTTCTGCCGAAAAAAAGATATTTTCGGGCGCGGTTTCATCCGTAATCATTCCGGGAATATCGGGCAAATTCGGCGTTTATCCCGACCATGCTCCATTAATTTCACCACTGAAAGAGGGTGTCATAGTATATACCGTGAATGATAAAGAAGAGTCGGTAGATGTAAACGGAGGTATTGCCGAAGTGATGCAGAATGTAGTAACTATTTGTGTCGCCTGAATTTATGAACTCATACAGAACCAGATTAATATTAGCTTTAACGGGTTACGGACTATTGGCCGGAGCAGCAGTAGCATGTATTATACATTACTTCTTTCCGGGCTTTAGCTGGAACTGGTTTATGGCTATTTTTATATTTTTCCTCGTACTGGAATCATTTATATTAAGCCTGGCAGTAAACAACAGTCAGAAAAAAGACAGCAAGAAACTGGTAAACATATATATGCTGGCAAAGGTTGTAAAGATAGTTTTATCGCTGGCTTTCATCCTCGCCTATTTCATCATAGAAAAGACTGACAACCTGAAAACATTTGCCATTACCTTTATTGGATTCTACTTGTTGTTTTTATTCGCAGAAACATATTTGCTTACTACAATAGAGAAGCGCATTAAAAAAGAGAGTAATAATGAGTAACAACCGTATTAAATATATCGCGCTGCTATGCCTGCTCCTTGTTGGATTCTCATTTCCGGCAAGTGCCGAAGAGCATGGTAAAGCAGCAGAGACGGAAGAAAAGGTCGATATTGCCAAAATGATCATGGATCACTTGCTCGATTCATATGAATGGCATATTGCCACAGTTGGTGAAACACATATTTCGATTCCGTTGCCTGTCATCGTCTATAGCCAAACCAGTGGATTGAACGTCTTCATGTCATCGAAATTCCATCATGGACATGAAACTTACAACGGGTTTCAAATAGCAACAGAGGGCGATTATAAAGGGAAAATAGTAGAAAAGAATGCTATGGGAGAAGATGTCCGCCCTTGGGATTTTTCTGTCACAAAGAATACCCTGTCGCTGATATTCAGTTGTATCATACTGGTTATTATCGTATTATCAGTAGCAGGCTGGTACAAAAGAAACAACAAAGACGAACAACACAAAGCGCCGAAAGGCTTTGTCGGATTTATGGAAATGTTCATCATGAGCGTTGTAGATGACGTTATCAAACCGTGTATCGGTAAGAACTACCGTAAATTTACGCCATACCTGCTTACAGCATTCTTTTTCATTTTCATCAACAACCTTATGGGACTGGTCCCTATTTTCCCGGGAGGCGCCAATGTGACAGGTAACATTGCCATTACGTTTGTTCTGGCGATGTTTACACTCTTTGCAGTAAACCTGTTCGGTACAAAAGAGTATTGGAAAGAGATATTCAACCCGCATACACCGGGATGGCTCAAACCATTGATGATACCGATAGAGATACTCAGTGTCTTCACCAAACCTTTTGCATTGATGATCCGTCTTTTCGCCAACATTCTGGCAGGACATTCCATCGTGCTTGGGCTTATGGGGCTGATATTCGCAACAGCCACGCTGGGTACTATAATGTTTTCATCCATGACTTTCGTTTCGGTGATGATGACAATATTTATGGATGTGCTCGAATTGCTGGTAGCCTATATTCAGGCTTACGTGTTCACCATGATGTCAGCCGTGTTTATCGGCCTGGCTCAAGCTGAACCGCACCACGCAAAACAGTGAACAGTGAGCAGTCAACAGTGAACAATCTTTGAATCTTTGAATCTTTAAATCTTGAAATATAACAAATTAATTAAATAACTTAAAAAAAGAAGATTATGTTAACAACTTTAGCAGTTTTATTGCAAGCAGTAGCCGGAACAGGTCTGGCTCAACTAGGTGCTGCACTTGGTGCAGGTTTGGCAGCAATCGGCGCCGGTATCGGTATCGGCAAAATCGGCGGTTCGGCTATGGAAGGTATTGCCCGTCAGCCAGAAGCCAGCGGCGATATCCGTATGTCGATGATTATTGCTGCTGCCCTTATCGAGGGTGTAGCCCTGTTTGCAGTTGTAGTATGTTTGCTTATTATCTTGTAATAAAAATAAGAAAATATGCTTAAACCTGAATTTGGTCTTGTAATATGGATGCTTATATGCTTCGGCACAGTATTCATCGTTCTGGCAAAATATGGTTTCCCTGTAATTACCAAAATGGTAGAAAACCGGAAAAACTATATCCAGGATTCGTTGGATGCCGCCGCAAAAGCAAATGAGCAACTTGCAACCATAAAACAGCAAAGTGACGAAATATTGTCGTCGGCCAAGACAGAACAGGTGAAAATCTTGAAAGAAGCTGCCGACACGCGCGAACGTATCATAAACGAGGCGCGTGAGCAAGCTAAAACAGCAGGAGCCAAAGAGATGGAAGAAATAAGAAAACTGATTCAGGCAGAAAAAGATCAGGCTATCCGCGACATCCGTCGTCAGGTGGCAGAACTGTCTGTAGATGTAGCTGAAAAAGTTCTTCGCGATACTCTGAAAGATCCTAAAGAACAAATGTCAATGATTGATCGCCTGGTCGATGAGGCTATGGTTTCTAAATCTTAACTGTTATGAATGAAGGGATGATCTCGAAGCGATATGCTAAAGCTCTGTTGCAGTACGCAATGGACCGGAAAGCCGAAGACACTGTGTTTTCGGAAATGAAGCAACTTGCGTCGGCTTTTGCCCACGAGCCCCGATTGCGTATGGCAATGGATAATCCTACGTTGAATGCCGAAGATAAACTAACATTGCTAAAAGCCGCCGTTGGCAACAAAGGCAGCGAGGAATATGTGAAGTTTGTCGAACTCGTTGTTAAAAACAAAAGGGACATGTATCTGCAACAAATGGCTCTGTCTTACATAGACATCTATTGCGATGCCAAGCATATGAACATGGGACGGCTGGTAACAGCCACGCCTGTAGACGATGTGGTGAAAGCCAAGATGAGAGCGCTGTTGCAAAAAATCAAGCCCGGAACCCTCGACTTCGAAACCGAAGTAGATCCGGACATAGAAGGAGGATTTGTCCTCTACATCGATACATACCGTTTGGATGCCAGCGTGAAAACCCAGTTGAATCGCATCAAGCAGCAATTTGTAGCGGAAAACAGTAAGATGGGGTAATTAGCCAATTCGCCAATTTTCTCATTTTCAAATTTCCTCATTTTCAAATTTTCAAATTAAAAAATATATGTCTGAAAATATAAAAGCAAGCGAAGTCTCTAATGTACTGAAGATGCAGCTCGAGAACATCAGCAACCGCGTACAGTTCGACGAGGTAGGTACAGTTCTTTCGGTAGGAGACGGTGTTGTTCGCATATACGGGCTTAAAAATGCAGAGGCCAACGAGCTTCTCGAGTTCGACAATGGTATTATGGCCGTTGTGATGAACCTCGAGGAAGATAACGTGGGCGCTGTATTGCTAGGAGCGTCCGACCAAATCAAGGAAGGGTTTACAGTGAAACGTACCAACAGGATTGCCTCCATCAATGTAGGTGAAGGGATGCTCGGACGCGTAATCACCCCGCTTGGTATTCCGTTGGATGGGAAAGGCCCTATTACAGGCGAACTACTCGAAATGCCATTGGAACGTAAAGCTCCGGGGGTAATTTACCGCCAGCCTGTAACCCAGCCGTTACAGACAGGTTTAAAATCGGTGGACGCCATGATTCCGATAGGTCGCGGACAACGTGAGCTTATCATTGGCGACCGTCAAACGGGAAAAACAGCCATTGCTATCGATACTATTATCAATCAACGTTCTAACTACGAGGCCGGAGATCCTGTGTATTGTATCTATGTGGCAATCGGGCAAAAAGCATCTACTGTAGCCAATATAGTAGAAACACTGAAAGAAAAAGGTGCTCTGGACTATACTGTCGTGGTTTCGGCTACAGCAGGAGAACCGGCTGCCGTACAATATTTCTCTGCATTTGCCGGAGCTGCCATCGGCGAATATTTCCGCGATACAGGCCGTCACGCTTTAGTAGTATATGATGACTTGTCGAAACAGGCTGTCGCTTATCGTGAAGTATCCCTGATCCTTCGCCGTCCACCGGGACGTGAAGCTTATCCGGGCGACATCTTCTATCTGCACTCGCGTTTGCTCGAACGTGCAGCTAAGATCATCAGCCAACAGGAAGTCGCCGAGCAGATGAACGACCTTCCGCCTAGCCTGAAAGGGAAAATAAAAGCTGGAGGTTCGTTAACAGCCTTGCCTATCATCGAAACACAGGCGGGTGACGTATCGGCATACATTCCTACCAACGTGATTTCCATTACCGACGGACAGATATTCCTCGACATAGACTTGTTTAACTCGGGTCAGCGTCCGGCTATCAATGTAGGTATCTCGGTATCCCGCGTGGGTGGTTCGGCTCAGGTGAAAGCGATGAAGAAAGTGGCCGGAACATTGAAGATAGACCAAGCTCAGTACCGTGAACTGGAAGCATTTACTCAATTCGGGGGCGACCTGGATGCGATAACAGCAATGACTATCGACAAGGGTAAGAAAAACACCGAATTGCTTATCCAGCCTCAATATAGCCCTGTACCTGTAGAAAAACAGATCGCTATATTGTATTGCGGAACCAACGGATTGCTACGTAATGTACCGGTAGATAAAGTACACGAGTTTGAAACTCAGTTTTTGAGAACATTGGAAATGCAGCATCAGGCTGAAGTACTGGATGTTCTGAAAAAAGGTATCATCAACCCGGATGTAGAAAATATTATTAAGAAAGTGGCTAAAGATACTGCCGAGCAGTATAAAAAATAATTGAAGTATGGCATCTCTTAAGGAAATTAAATCCCGGATTAGCTCGGTAAAAAGCACAAAGAAGATTACATCGGCAATGAAGATGATAGCATCGTCCAAGTTGCACAGAGCACAGAATGCGATCACCAATTTCCTGCCTTATCAGCAGAAGCTGGACAACATTCTGACCAATCTTCTTGCTTCGGACGCAAGCTACGATTCTCCATTTATCCAGAAGAGAGAGACTCAAAGGATCGCAATAGTCGTTTTTGCTTCAAACTCTTCTCTGGCAGGAGCATATAACGCCAATGTCATAAAAGAATTTAATGCTGTTTATGACAAGAAGAAAAATGAGCTTGGCAAAGAGAATATCCTGATATATCCGATAGGCAAGAAAATATTCGACGCTGTAAGAAAACAAGGGCTGAAACCTGAAGGCGATTACAAAGAGATGGCGGATAAACCTGCTTATCAGGCTGTACAGGATCTGGCAAAAATACTGATCGATAAGTTTGTAAACAAAGAGATAGATGATGTGGTACTTATATACCATCATTTCGTATCGACAGGTTCGCAAAAGCTATTGACCAAAACATTCCTGCCTTTCGACCTAAGCCACAGCAACGAAGCCGGTGCGAAGAACGAAGCGCAACCGGACTATATCCTCGAACCGTCTAAGGAGGAAATCCTGGAGAGCCTCATTCCGACAGTTCTTTATGCCCGCCTCTATGCTGCCTTGTTGGATGCAAATGCTTCGGAACATGCCGCACGTATGGTGGCTATGCAAATAGCTTCGGATAATGCGGATGAGTTGACTCAGGAACTGACTATCCAGTACAACAAAACACGTCAGCAAGCTGTCACCAACGAGTTGTTAGACATCATTGGCGGCGCTTCGGCATTAAGCTAAAACGGTATTTTTATAAAATAGAAAAGCCCTGATCTGTATAAGATTGGGGCTTTTTAAATTATAGGAATAAACAAATAGAGCAAACGAAAATAGCCCACATGGTACATTGTGCTGATTTTCATAATATTGAATTAAAAACTGGATTGCTTCGTCGACTAACGTCTCCTCGCAATGACGTAAAGTATTGGTTTTATACGTCATTGCGAGAGCTTTGCTCGAAGCAATCCAGATGAAATAAATTCCGTTTGCCCTATATTATTAATTTTTATTGATCATTTATTCCGTATAAATAATAATTTTGTTTTATGAAAAAGATGCTCTTCATACTATTCCTTTTTGTCTCCTGTAGCATGACTACAGAGAAAGGTACTATTTCGGGTAAAGTTGTCAGTGTAGCCGATGGCGATACGATGACCATACTCACTGCCGACAAAAAGCAAATAAAAATACGGATGTTGGGAATCGACGCTCCCGAAAGAGGACAGGATTTCGGCACAGTGGCACGCCAGCAGCTCAACAATCTTTGCTACGGCAAAACCGTGATTGTAGAAAAAAAAGATGAAGACCAATACGGACGTGTATTGGGAGTGGTATATGTCGACGGCATGAATGTAAACGAATATATGGTTCGCAACGGCCTGGCGTGGTATTACAGGCACTTCGTAAACGATCCGCGCCTCGACTCCCTCGAACTGCTTGCCCGTAAAGAAAAAGTGAACATATGGAGCATGAAGAACCCTATGCCTCCTTACGAATTTAGAAAAAGCAGGAGGTAAAGGAACTGTTTATTCAACAGACACCGCCCTACCCTTTTCCACATAACCGGAATCGGCCATAGACTCTACGGTAAACTTACCATGACGGGCAACATATATCGTAATCTTCGAACTCATTTTTTATTTCTCCAAGTTATATAACCGGCAAATGCCTTGTCGAATATTTCCGGCATTGCCACTTTTCCATTTACTAAACAAACCACCTCTATAACAGCATTGGCACATAAAGTGTTGTCCTCGATACGGATTATTTGCTGATAAAAGAAGTAACGGACTCCTTCACGTTCGATTTTCACCGTACAAATGAACCCATCCGAACCACGCAGCGAATTCTTATAGCTGATATTCGCATTACGTACTACAGGCAGTATATTCCCCTCGGTCAAATCACGTAAACGTAAACCGCACTCCTCCATCAGTTCGTGACGTGTGGCTTCGAAATAATGCAGGTAGATAGCATTGTTTACCACTCCTTGCGCATCGCACTCGTAATCGCGGACTTTCATCTTGTTTTCGAACATTAATGCCATCGTTTTATTTTATTTTAGTTTATTCACTTATTATTAATGCAATCCCAACAACATATTAGCCATGATAATAGCCAATACGATCAAAGTTATCGCCACATACAGGTAATCTTTCTCGATAAGAAAAGCGATGACTGAGAATGCGACACGAAAGATGGGAGTAGCTATCAGTACACAAACACCCAGCTGTATAATAGCAGCACCGTCGAAATCTAAAAGCCGTGGAAAAATCGTAGACAACTCCCTTAAATAATACGCGACACCCGGAAATGGTTGTCCATCGGGGGTCGGCCTGTAATGTTCCATCGAACCTCCGTGGTTCTGAAACAGGTATATGATACCTCCAAAGAGAGTTATTCCACATGCCAGCATAACACCATAACGAAGCAATTTACCGATGAAAAGCTCCATATCCCTTTCTGCCCAAAATTCTTTCGAAAAAACCTTCATAACAATCACAATTTACCGGTTAAAGCATTATACACCATCGAAATAGCCAAAAAGAATATTACGACACTGAACAATATGCGAAGCTTTTTCACATTTGTTTTAGGCAATATTTTAGAACCAAAAAATGCTCCGACCAATACACCCACCACGATGGGCATTGCCAGTCCGGGATCGATATATCCGCGTTGCAGATAAATAACTGCACTCGCAGCAGCGGTTACTCCCACCATGAAGTTACTGGTTGTAGTAGACACCTTGAAAGGAATTCGCATCGTTGAGTCCATAGCCAACACCTTGAGCGCTCCAGAGCCTATGCCGAGCAATCCGGACAATACTCCTGCCAACGTCATCAAGGAATAGCCACCCACTACATTGTGAACGTTGTAAGTCTCTTTTCTACCGTCTTTTGCCAGATAAGAGCCATTCAGTTTTAGTTTCACGCCGAGTTTATCGCCCGGAGCAGCGAAGTCTATATTATCTTCTTTCTTGTTTATCGACCTTACAGCCGAGAAAATAAGTACGCAGGCAAATATGATAGCTATATATACTTTATCGAGATGCATGGCCACTATAGCGCCCGCAACGGCCCCGGTAGTAGTAGCTATCTCGAGAAACATCCCTATGCGCACATTCGTTATCCCTTCTTTTATGTAAGCGGCCGCCGCACCCGAAGAGGTGGCGATAGAAGTTACCAAAGCCGCTCCGATAGCATATCGCATATCCACGCCAAAGCCCAGCGTAAGCAACGGAATAACGACTACACCTCCTCCGAGCCCGGTCAGAGAACCGATGAGTCCGGCAATACAGGCTCCGAAAAATAATATCAGAGAAAATATCTCTATACTAAGATCCATAATTATCTATATTTTGAGATACAAAGATAATCTTTTAAAAGACGACTAGAAAAAGAGCAGAAAAAAACATAGCTTATCAGAAGGAAGTTCAATTTAAAATGTTAACTTTATCTGATTGGGAAAAGTCTTTTAGCCTCCCCAAAAACATTCGACAATGTGTACTTGTTTAATTTAAACAATTTATTATATCTACAACATGAAACAGACATTTTTAATTATTCTATTCAGTTTAATTTCCATAACTATGGTCAGTCAAAGTAAAAATCTTTACAGTTTTAAGGTAAAGGATATCGATGGAAAAGAGTTTGATCTCTCGTCTCTGAAAGGGAAAAAAGTTTTGGTAGTAAATGTAGCTTCCAAATGTGGGTTAACACCTCAATATGAAAAGCTGCAAGCATTATATGAAAAGTATAAAGACAACAACTTTGTGGTGATCGGGTTCCCTGCCAACAATTTCAGAGGACAGGAACCGGGAACAAATGAAGAGATAAAAACATTTTGTACTCTTACTTACAACGTTTCTTTCCCAATGATGAGTAAAATAGATGTTGTCGGCGATAACAAAGCTCCTCTCTACGGATGGCTAACAGAAGAAAGTCAGAATGGAAAACTAGACGCAGAGGTGCAATGGAACTTCCAAAAATTCATGATCGATGAGAATGGCAATCTTGTAGACTTCGTAGTACCTAAAGAAGATCCATTTTCAGAAAAAATAGTGAAGTGGATAGAGAATAAATAGTTCGTATGATTAGCTATAATATCATTAAGGGCCGATAAATCCACCGGCCCTTATTTTATATCTTCATATCGTAGTTTAGAAATTATTTCTCCTGCGCGAAGTTGAAGTGCCCCTATATACAAAATATATGAGTATTGCTAACAATATTACAGGTAATGTAACATCCCCTATAGGAGCTCCCACGTTATGATCCCCTGCTCCTTGTGTAGGCTTTTCCGTATCTACCCATGGATTTAAAGCCCTACCGGGACCAGTCAATGGAGTAGCCAACGATGTAATCCCAGAAGACGCGATAGAGCGTTTTTCCCGTTGCAGGTTAGCGTAGGATGGTAATTCTTTTGATAAAATGGGCGTATCCACATTGCCGGTTCCTTCCGCACTTAAAGAAAGTACAGGCGTAACCAGGCACAATAAAAATATGGAAAGTACAAATATCTTTAGTTTTATTTTCATTTGCTCTATTTTTCTAACGTCCGTGTTTGCGTGTTTTGTTTCTCTTTTATCTCTTACTTAGTTCTGTAAGGTTACAAATTTGGCTGTAAAGTTTCGTTTACCGGTAATTTTCACTATATATGTGCCCAAACTTAAAGGCTTCAAGTATTCCATTGAAGGAGCATTGTTCACTTTAGTTTTGGCTATTAGTCGTCCTTGCAAATCGTAAATATGTATATCACTGTTGATATCGTCCTGATTTAATCCTGATATATGAAGTATCGATGTATTGTAATAAACCGATATTTCGCTGTCTCTCTTAATTACTTCATCATCTTCTCCCCAGAAGCGAAGAATGAATCTATTTTCTTTATCATCCAAATCGGATGGTCCTGAAGTAAAATTATAGGAATATCCTTCTGTCAGTTTCACTGTCTTGTTTTCATACCTGTCTATTAACCATACATTAGGGACAGACACCATATTTTCAAGATTGTAGAAATTCAAAGTCATTGTTTGCTGAGAAGCCGGAGGAGTTACATATAACGGCACCTCTTTTGTCCTTAATGGTACGCCATTTCCAAGAAGGCTCTCGCCATCTTTCGATTTTGTATATATTATACTTGTACTAGGCGCCGGATAAGCCCTTTTCATTCCTTCCGAATCTCTCTCCACGTATGTTTCCATCGCTTTCGAAATCCCTTTTCTGGTATCATACGAATCTCTGTAATAATCCAAACTGGCGCCTTCCCTCATCACCACAGCTGTACGGTCGGACGTTTTTTCTACCGGGCTGACAACTTCAACAACTAAATAATCTTTTAGCAAGTCGACATTTCCGGATGCGCTTTTTTGAAAACGAGTCATACCGAAAGTACGTAATTTACTGCTCAACGTAATTTGGAAATCCCCATTAGCCTGCAAACCAAACATCTGCATAGGCGCTATAAGATAATTTTCCGGATCAAGGGCCTTTGAAGCAGCACTAGGATCGAATGAATTCGGATCTACACCAGAAGAAATGGCTGTACCTCCCGAATTACGGCTTATATAATCGTATGTAGCCTTGAAGTGCATAAGGCCATCAGATTTATCATATTTTACTGTCGCATTATTTATAAGCCAGTACTTCGCCCGAAGCAGATCAGTATCCGCGCCAGTCACCGCAGATGCTCCGATACTGGTACCAAACAAAGGCCGAGCCACAGGGGTATCCATTTTCGGAACCTCAGGATAATTAGTATTGGTTGCAGGATCTGTATAATCAAGTCCTAATAAATAATTCAAACTGATCGGAGACATAAACGGATTGCCCAAGAAATTGAAGCCTGCTTGCAAATCAACGGTAACGTCGCTAACGACAAATTTCTCGTTTTCCATCAGTAAATGCTTATCAATGTTTCCGATCGGATTATTGGGATTGGGATTGGGATCGGGAACACTACCAACTGGGTCTTCAGTACCAGACAAATATGTAAAACGGCTAAAGCCTTTCTGATTATCGTCAGGAGCATTACCCGGTCTCAGATAATCTTCCATTACAGCACGATTAAATGTAAATCCGCCTTTTGCTCTGTTTACATTACTGTTCGAACCCATACCTGCATTTTGCCAACGATTACTAATATGTTCATGGTCGAAATCCGTCACTTCCATACTCATGAAATATCCGACTCCGGGTTTCAATTTTGTGTACGGATTGACGATATTCCCTGCCCATGAATTAAAACTTGAAGAACTTGGCTTAGTCAATGTATGATAGAAAAAGTAATCCGCTCCCATCTCTTCAAAAGGAGGCGTAAAACCTGTCATATAGTTTTCTCCAGCCACTCCAGGCGAAGCCGGATTGCGGAGTGTATTATCGTTCGTGCTGGCTTCGTGATCGGCGGTGAAGCCGGCGTCAGCCGGATTATACATATCCAGTTTAACCTGACTGTATGAATGCATCGTCGCCGCTTCATAGACCGTAGTAGCATTACTCTTATCGTCCCGATTATATTCAGGCTCATTTACAAACAAAGCCTGACCCATATTCAACCATAAAGAATTCACATCCGAATATCCGCCTTTAATCGAGAAACGGTTAAAACCATTCAAAAACATATAATTTACCTTAACAGCGGCAGACGAGTCCACCTCAAGGTAGTTAAACTCCCGGGGATCCAAAGATATACCACTATATGGACGAGTGTCATAGAAACCTTTCTCGACACTGATGGTCGGGAAATTAATCCAGTTCGTTTTCTTTTGCGCTGGCTTATCTACCGCCCCTGTAATCGCTCCGACCCCTACCCGGGTATATCTGTCGGCTCTCTTTATCGACTGCTTATTGCTGGTACCGATAAAGGCGACAACACCCTCTGTTTTAGTCGCAGGATTACCAACAAACAAATTTGGATTCGTATCTGCTATATCAGGATCTTTACCATTAATAAAGTCTCCAGTTATTTCTGTCCGCCCTTTCTGTGTGATAGAAGAATTATTAGTAAATTCAGCTGATCCTTGAATATACAAGGTAGTCGACGCAGGATCTTTTCCATCCGTACTCGCTCGATACTCGACACGCATCGGCCCACCGGAATATAATTTAACGCCAACAGGGACTGCTGGGGTTTCAGTCTGCCCTTTAACCATCAATGGCAAAAAGAATAATACGACTAATACCAATCGAAATCTCATTATTGCAGTTTTAATAAAGTCAGTCAAAATCAATACATTAAATCTATTGTATAAAGCGTAAGTACAGAATCCATACTTATATATCGGATGCAAAGATAATATTTTTTTTAAACAAATAGACTTTAATGGAATTTATTTTTCAGGTTCGCTAGTTAAAACTATGTACTTTAGTACAAGGCTTTAGCTTCTATAAATGTTTAAAATTCTTACATAAGTACAACGTTAATGGAAAATCGCAGCAGTACACATAATGTCAATAGGTTGCAAGTACATTTGGTTTGGATAACCAAATATCGCTACCATGTGCTACAAGGTGATATCCAACAACGTTGTCGCGATATTCTTCGTCAAGCATGTAATTCTTTGGACATTCATATAATCAAAGGAGTAGTCAGTAAAGACCATATCCATTTGCACTTGAGTTATCCCCCCAATTAAGCATAAGCGAAACAGTTCGCCGCCTTAAGGGTCGCAGTTCACGGATGCTATTACAAGAATTTCCAGAACTCAAACGTCGTTACTGGGGTAGTCACTTTTGGGGTATCGGTTATGGATGTTGGAGCACAGGTCATATCACAGAGGATATGTTAGAGGTTTATCTGAATCATCATAAGGATCAACCAAATAGTGATGAGGATTTTATACTTGAATGAAAAAATCTTTATTCTATATAAACTCTATTATATATGAAAATCTCGTAATAAGTCATTTACAGTTTTGACGGGATTAAACGTTTCTATTGGAACTTCTACAAATATTGTGTTCCAGTCCGACATAGCTCCATTCCACAACCCCGGCAATTCCAACGCCTTCAACTGCTTGCCATTTTTGGATTTTATTGATATAAAGCCCGTACTGTTATCCACATAATCTTTCAGGTTGAAAGAACGGCCTCTATAATCTTTTATACCGCAAACAATATCTACCGGATTAAAGTGCGTACCGCTTCTGAACAGTTCTTCTTTTACGGGATCAGACATGTCTACCTGGGAGCTTTCCAATATTTGGGGGGATATGGTTCCATCCTGGTTTACAGCCAGAAAGGGGCCACCTCCGGGCTCACCCACATTCCGCACCATCCCGCAAACCCGGCATGGACGATCCAGTTTTCGTTTCAGGTAAAGGACCAATTCCGCGTCTTCAAGCAGTTTAGTGTCAGGGTTCTTTATGTTCAGGGTATTCTGTAAAAAGTAAAGGATTTCCATCAATTCCTCGTGCGTATATTTCCCTGTATCAAGCAGCTTGAGGTATTCAAATATTTTACTTTGTGTGTCTATCAATACCCCTGCCAGTATTTTTTTATATTTTGTCTCTATAGTTTTATATTTGTCAGGCACATTATTATCTATATTTTTTATAAAGACAATATCTGCATCCAGGTCATTCAAATTTTCAATCAACGCTCCATGACCTCCCGGACGGAATAAAAGCACACCGTCTTCCCTGAACGGCTCGTTGTTCTCATCTGCCGCAATGGTATCGGTACTTGGCTTCTGCACACTGAAACTCACATGATAATCGGCTTCCAGTTTATCTTCAAATCCGGGTTTCACCTGTCTTACAAGTTTTTCGAACATGATCCGGTGTTCGGGCGATACGGTAAAATGGAGATTTACAATGCCGCTATCGTTCTTCGCGTACAAGTAACCCTCCATCAGATGCTCTTCTACCGGAGTACGTTCGCCGGCCTCATATTTATGAAACTTCAGCAATCCTTTAGGAAGATTGCCATAATTAAGTCCTTTCGGCAGCAACAGGTTTTCTACAATAGCTTTGTAGTTGCCGGCCGCGAGAAGTTCTTTTATACTTTTCTTTTCGTTTTCCTCACAAACCTTATCCAGATCGTTATAGAACGCGAATTTTGAAAGGCCGTCAAAAAAAGTTTTCTCGAAAGCCGACGCGGGAACATCGTAAGGCGCATCCAGAAATTCGAACAAGTCTTTAAACATACGGCTGGCTGCACCTGAAGCAGGAACGAATTTTACAACTTTTCTATTGACAGAAGATTTATATTTATCCCAGTCATCCAGATATTTTTGCTCCTCATCCGGCGGCGCCACGCATATACCTTTCTCCACAGAAGCTGCTCCCGCGAGTTCGAGGAAAGGAAATCCCGCTTTAAAGTTATTCAGCTGTTTCTGAAATTGTTCGATAGATATACCCTTTTCTTCAAGATGTATTTTATCCGATTCTGTTATCATAGCCATGAGTTTTATAATACAAAACTAAGAAAAAATATCAACAAATCAGCGCAATTGCCGTGAAAAGTCCCATATTACTATTCCCGCGGCAACCGAAACATTCAACGAATGTTTTGTACCATACTGCGGTATCTCTACACAGCAGTCACACAAATCCACAACATCCTGCTGTACGCCTTTCACCTCGTTTCCCAGTATCAAGGCGTATTTTTTATTTTTATCCGGAGTAAGTTCATCGAGCATAACACTGTTTTGAGCCTGCTCTACGGCACATATTATATAGCCTTTTTCTTTCAGGCGCTTCACGGCATCGATTGTATTATCAAAATAATGCCATTCCATGGAGTATTCCGCCCCTAAAGCCGTCTTATGTATCTCTGCATGGGGAGGCGTAGCGGTAATCCCGCACAGGCAAATAGATTCGACAAGGAAAGCATCCGATGTGCGAAATACCGAACCTATATTATTCAAGCTCCGCACATTATCGAGAATTACAACTAAAGGTATTTTTTTTTCTTCCTTAAATTCTTCGACAGTCAACCTATTGAGTTCTGTTATTTTTTTTACTTTCATTCATATTGAGTTATGAGTTATGAGTTATGAGTTATGAGTTTTAAGTTATGAGTATTGAGTTTTAAGCACTTACTACTTACTACTTACTACTTACTACTTACTACTTACTACTTACTACTTACTACTTTAAACTTATTCATCTTTTAAATACACCGTAGCACAATCGATCTGCGCCCCCATAGGAGGATTTTTCTTCGATAGTTTTATCTCCAAACTTTCTATTTTCTCATACTTGCCTCTGAGCCGCTTCACAATGCGGTAAGCCACATGTTCCAATAATTTGGAAGGAATTGCCATCTCTGCCTTTATATCTTCATATATTTCCGCATAACTCACCGTATCCTGCAAATCATCGGTCTGTCCGGCTTTCGATAAGTCTATACCTATTTTCAGATTCACAATATATTCATTCCCCACAACGGTTTCCTGAGGTAAAACACCATGATTGGCATAAAAAACAACGTTTTCAAGTAAAATATAACTTTTCATAAAGTGCCGGATAAATCGATACAAAGCTAAGTTTTTTATTTATATTTGTTGTCTAATGGTTTAACAAATATTGTAAGTATAAGCACACTATAATCATGAGCAGAGCTAAAGAAACACTAATCTCGGCAACGCAGCACAATGTCTTGGCGACAGGAACTAATATTAAAGGAAATATCGGTTCGGAAGAAGATTTTAGGATAGACGGTTCAATCGATGGCAATATTTCCTGCCGTGGAAAAATAATTGTCGGGCAAAACGGAACAATTACCGGGAATATAACTTGTGTAAACATCGAAATTTTCGGCCAGGTAAAAGGAAATATAATTTGTAAAGACACCCTTATCCTGAGATCGACTTCAAAGCTAGTGGGCGATGCAAAAATGCAAATCATAGAAGTGGAACCGGGAGCTCAAATCATGGAAAGCACCCTGTCGATGATCGATAAAGGCGCAGAAGCTGAATTTGCTTTCACGGAAGAATGACATATCAAAATTTTATACAAAATGAGCATAAATAAAAGAATAACAGCCTTACGAGGCTTTATGGAAGAAAAAGGGCTGCACGCCTTCATTATACCGAGCACAGATTCGCATTTGAGTGAGTACCCCGCCCTGCATTGGGCTTCGAGAGTATGGATCAGTGGATTTACAGGATCGGCCGGAACAATAGTAGTTACCCGTGACAAGGCCGGGCTATGGACAGATTCGCGCTACTTCCTGCAAGCAGCTAACGAGCTGGACGAAAACATTATCACCCTCTTCAAAGACGGCCTGCCGGATACGCCCACCATCGAAGAATGGTTGACAACAGAACTTGGCAAAGGAGAGAATGTAGGCATCGACGGTAGCGTATATGCGGCAAAAGAAGCTATCAACCTGACCCACAAGCTAAACATGAAAGGATTGCACCTTATAAGCGACTACGATCCGTTTAGCTCCATATGGCACGACAGACCCGCTATCCCTACGAATCCTATATTCGTTCTTCCCGAAAAATATACGGGCGAAGCCACCAATAAAAAAATAGCACGCATATGCGATGCCGTAGAAAAGGCAGGAGCTGAATCGTTGCTTGTGGCGTCGTTAGACACTATAGCCTGGATATTCAACATCAGGGGCAACGATGTAAAGTGTAATCCTGTGGCGGTAAGTTATGCATACATTTCAAAGAAAGAAACGGTACTGTTTATCGACCCTGAAAAACTGACAGCCGAAACTACAGGCTATCTGAAATCGGAAGGGGTAACGATCGCAGAATACGGAAAAGTGCTCGATTATGTATCGAAAGTCAAGGCTCCGGTATGCCTCGACGGAAACAAGGTGACATTCAAATTATACAATACCATTCCTCAAGGCTTGCGCATCGTAGATATACCTTCTCCCGCCGACCTGATGAAGAGCATCAAGAACAAAGCAGAGATAGAAGGATTCCGCAAGGCAATGGAAAAAGACGGAGTAGCCCTTGTGCGCTTCTTTATGTGGCTCGAAAAAGCCGTACCAAAAGGTGAAGTCGCGGAAATCACAATTCCTGCCAAACTGGTAGAATACAGGGGACAACAGCAAAATTTTGTTGGCGAAAGCTTCGATACTATTTCGGGATACGGGCCAAACGGAGCTATTGTCCACTATCATGTAAGCGAAGAAAGTTCATTACCTGTAAAAGCGGAAGGCTTATTGCTGGTTGACTCGGGCGCACAATATTTTGACGGAACAACAGACATTACCCGGACAGTATCCGTAGGTGAGCTTACCGATCAAATGAAGAAAGACTATACGATGGTGCTGAAAGGTCATATCGACATAGCCACAGCCATATATCCGCAGGGAACACGCGGTAGCCAGCTGGATATCCTCGCCCGCAAAGCATTATGGGACAACGGGCTTAACTATCTGCATGGCACAGGTCACGGTATCGGTCACTTCCTCAATGTGCACGAAGGTCCTCAAAATATCCGTATGAACGAGAATCCGACAACCTTGCAAATAGGCATGGTTACATCTAACGAACCGGGGCTTTACAGGGCAGGACAATATGGTATCCGCATCGAAAACCTTGTATTGACTCAACATGAAGCCACCACCGAATTTGGAGACTTCTATTCATTCGAAACGTTGACTCTTTGCCCGATAGACACCACTCCGATTATCAAAGAAATGCTGACCGGCAAAGAACTGGCATGGTTCAACGAATATCACAAACAAGTTTACGACCGCCTGTCTCCGCTACTGGATGCAGAAGAAAAAGAATGGCTAAAACAAAAAACAAATGCGATCTAAGATATTCTGCATAGCTTTGAGCCTCCTATTTATTTTCAATATGGAGGCTCAAAACATTAAAAACGCATTCAAACTGGAAGCCGACATTCCACAGATCATAGACAAACTTTATTTCGGACAGTATTGGATAGGACAATCATACGCCATCGATTCCGTAATACCTGCAAACGGGAAAGCTATTTTCACCAGGGAGAAACAACCCGATCCGGGCGAATATTTCCTGTACTCAAAAACCGGATTATTAATAAACCTGCTTTTAGATAAAGGACAAGACAATGTCTGTATATCGGTAAACCCGTCAGACACGAAACAAAGTAAAATATCAGGAAGTGAGGACACTCGCTTATTATGGGAATACCAAACTTTATCTCAAAAGGCTGAAGCCTTGAAAAAAAAATTAACCCAAAAGCCAAACAAAGAGGAGACAGACGAACTGAAACGTTTGCAAGACAATATTCTTCAGCTTACAGGCAACCATTCAGGGACATGGTTTGCTGCGTATACAAAAGGAGATACGCCCATAAGCCTGCCCTTTCCCACGCCAAAGAATGTTGATGAATTTTATTCAAATAAGCATTATGGCAGGATTCATTATTTCGACAACATGGATCTTACCGATCCCCGTTTGTGGAGATCCAGCTATTTGATACCAACGATAAACACCTATATGAGTACATGGGTAGAACAATATCCCGATTCGCTGGCAACGGCTGCAAGTGAACTGGTAGCAAAAACAAAAGGAAATGACATTTGTTTTAAAGAAATGCTGTCTTATTTTACCAATACAGCGCTCGAAAGCAAAACCATGGGCAACGAGAATGTGTGGGCAAAGCTCTACGAAGACTACATCCGGGTACATGATGTGCCCTGGATTACGACCGAGCAAAGAGGTCTGCTTAGTCAGAAATACGAGACCATAAAAATGAACCGTATTGGTATGACAGCCCAGAGTTTGCAATTGGAAACGATAGATGGCAAACCTATAAATACAGGCGAGATAGAGGCCGATTACCTGATTCTTTATTTTTACGACCACGATTGCAGCCACTGTCAGGAAACAATACCCAAAGCCCATGACCTGTACAAGGCATATAAAGATAAGGGCGTAAGAATGGTGACCATAGACATCAATAACAATAAAGAACAGATGATAAGCTTTATAGAAAAGCATAATCTGCGAGATTGGATCAACTGTGCGGATGCGGGCTACAAATCGAAGTTCTGGATATATTATAATGTATCGGGTGTTCCGTCAATTTATATTATCGACAAGGATAAGAAAATAATAGCAAAAAATATAGATAACGAAGGAGTAAAAAAAGTTTTAGAATTTTATATAAGATAAGTAGTAAGTAGTAAGTAGTAAGTAGTGAGAACTTAAAACTTAAAAACCCATAACTTTTTAAAAAAAATGGCATTAATAAAGGAAGTAAGAGGGTTTACACCCGAAATCGGAGAAAACACGTATCTGGCCGAAAACGCAACCATCATAGGCGATGTGGTTATAGGTAAAGATTGCAGTATATGGTTCAGCACCGTATTACGCGGAGATGTTAATTCTATACGCATCGGCAACAGAGTAAATATACAAGACGGCAGTGTGCTGCACACATTATATCAAAAATCGGTTGTGGAAATAGGCGACGATGTTTCGGTAGGACACAACGTGGTTATTCATGGAGCAAAAATAGAAAACGGCGCGCTGATAGGCATGGGGGCAATAGTGCTCGATCATGCCGTGATAGGCGAAGGTGCTATTATCGCCGCGGGATCGGTTGTCCTAAGTGGCACACAAGTAGAACCGGGTAGCATTTACGCAGGTGTCCCTGCCAAATTTGTAAAGAAAGTCGATCCGGAACAAGCAAAAGAAATCAATCAGAAAATAGCCAAAAACTACCTGATGTATTCAGGATGGTTTAAAGAAGAGTAAATCGATTTGAAAATGTGCCAATTTGAAAATAACTCCGCCATCACTGAGCGTAAATAAAAATAATTACGCAGTGCGTATGTATCAAAAATTAGGTTTTTCTATCATCAATGAAAACAAAGATGACTTTCTGATGTTATTAGAATTAAAATCAATTTGAGAATTAAATAATTTGAAAATATGTCAATAGTACAAACGGTAATTAAATTTTCAAATTTACTAATCTCAAAATTTTCAAATTAATATAGAATGAATTTAATAGAAGATCTCAAATGGCGCCACGCCTGCAAAGGCATGAATGGCGAAAAAGTACCCCAAGATAAAATAGAAAGAATACTTGAAGCTGTAAATCTCGCTCCAACTTCATTAGGCATGCAACTTTTCAAGGTACTGGTAATAGAAAATCAAGAGCTGAAACAACAAATATTCGATGAATCCTGTGAGCAACAACCTGTTACAGCCTGCTCGCATCTGCTCGTATTCGCCACAGGGACACAGATTACAGAGAAGTATCTGGACGACTATTTTACCCTGATAGAGCGTAAACGCAATCCGGGCAAAGAATGGTTGGGTAAGTACAGAAAGAAAATAGAATCATTTAAGGATAAGAATTTCGAAAATCTTGAAAACTGGCTGGCACACCAGGTCTATATAGCTCTTGGTTTTGCCTGTGTAGCTGCTGCCAACGAGCGTGTAGACTCAGTGCCGATAGAAGGTTTCGACAAGAATAAGCTAAACAGGATACTAAATCTGCCCGAACAACATCTTTCGGCTGTGGTGATGCTTCCTTTGGGATATAAAGACCCCGAAAAAGACTGGATGAACAATCAGCCAAAAGTAAGAAAAGAGGCAAAAGACCTGTTCGAGGTAATAAAGTAGACAATGTGAAAATGTGAAAATGTGAAAATTAAAATAACCATATAGAGATGAAAAAAGAAGTTTTAAAAAAGATGATCGCCAAACCCGGCGATAAGCACAAAGTTTCGGAGTTTGAAACGGACTTTACTGCAGGACTGAACAAAGAGGATGCCGAAAAGCTTCTGAGTGAGAATATCGAAAAATTATCGAAATTGCAGGACAAACTCTATGCACAGGACCGTTATTCGGTACTGGTAATATTTCAGGCAATGGATGCCGCCGGAAAAGACGGAACGGTAAAACATGTCATGTCGGGCATCAATCCGCAAGGCTGTCAGGTATTCTCTTTCAAAGCTCCATCGGCCGAAGAATTAGATCACGACTATCTGTGGCGTATATACCGCTGTTTGCCTGAACGCGGACGCATCGGCATATTCAACCGTTCACACTATGAAGATGTATTAGTAGCCAAGGTACATCCCTCTATCGTTCTGAACGGAAAGTTGCCGAAAGTGACTAAGGTGGAAGATGTCAATGATAAATTCTGGAAAAAACGATACAGACAGATAAACGACTTTGAACGCCACCTGACCGAAAACGGCACTATCGTTTTGAAGTTCTTCCTGAATGTATCGCATGACGAACAGGAAAAACGTTTTCTGGCAAGGCTGAAAGACGAAGCCAAAAACTGGAAATTCTCAGCTTCCGACCTGAAAGAGCGTCAATATTGGGACGACTACATGAATGCTTATTCCGAAATGCTTACACATACCTCTACCGACGAGGCTCCCTGGTATGTTATTCCTGCCGACAACAAATGGTTTATGCGTTACGCCGTAGGACAAATCATTTGCAAGCGGATGGAAGAGATTGATCTTCACTATCCGGTACTGACCGACGAAGCAAAACAAAGCATAGAAGCCGCTAAAAAAATATTGGCGGGAAAGAAAGAAAAAGCTAAGCCGGCACCTGCGAAGACACCTGTCGCAAAAGCCAAAAAGACCAAGACTATAAAGGATAAAAGCCGGACCAGAACGACTAAATAAATTAAGGGTAGCTCATTGGGCTGCCTTCAATATTTTAGGGTGGTTTGAAAAAAACGTTCTACAACTGCCGTTCAAATTCCATTTCTTCATATGTCGAGATAACCTCGCGCCATTCGTCAGGTATCAGCATCGATGATTGCGTATGGGCACTGTAAGCGACAAATACCGATTCGCAACGGCACTTTATTTCGTCGGTTTTTATATTTCTTAATTGTTGAAGAAAAACACCGCTTTTTTCGCCCAGTTTTTTGATCTTTGTTTCCACAACGATCCTCTCTTTATAAAATATCGGGGAAAGAAAATCAACCTCTATACGTGCCACAACTATCAGCCCTTCCGTCCAGCTAACGGCTTTTGGTTTTATCAAATCGAAATAAGCCGTCTTTCCCAAATCGAAATAGCTGAAATATATATTATTGTTGATATGCCCCATGGCATCTATATCGCCAAACCGTATCTGTATAGGTAAGGAGGTCTTAAAAACCTCCGGTTTTACTTCATGCATAAAATATTTTGAGTTTTAAGTTATGGGTTTTAAGTTTTAAGTCCTTACTACTGTCTACTGTTTACTGTTTACTACTCACTACTGACTACTGACTACTGACTACTGACTACCGACTACTATTTACCTAAAAACAATATCGTTAACCACATGCATTCCGGCATGTTCGTTTAATTTCGCGATAAGCCTTTCCTTAGCCATTACCAACTCGGAACGCAATACCGATGAGCTTAACGATACATAAAGCACATTGTTGCGCAAGTAAATATTAGTTGTATAAGAAGCTATCATCGACCCTAACAGTCGCGACCAGCCCGACACTACCCTGCTTTCGGCAACCTTCCTTTTGAAGAACTGGTTTTCTTCAAAGAACTGCTTCAGTACTTCGCCTATGCTTTCGGTATTTCGCTTTCTCATAAGGCAGGATTCTTTTGAACGACCTCGCCTTTGACCACTTCGTAAAGATGATAGTTGCTGTTGGTACGCGACAATATGTCGTCCAAATGCTCGCGGTTCGTATCCGTGATAAATATCTGTCCAAACTCCTTATCCAGTACCAGCTTTATGATCTGTTCCACCCTTGTCGAATCCAGTTTGTCGAATATATCGTCGAGAAGCAGCACCGGGGTCGTATTTGTAGCTTTCCGTAAAAAATCGAATTGCGCCAATTTTAATGCCACTACATAGGTTTTATTTTGCCCCTGCGAGCCTACCCGTTTGATGGAATAACCATCCATCCGCATATCCAATTCATCTTTGTGAATACCGCTGCCCGTATATCCCAGTATCTTGTCCCTCTCCCGTTTTTGTCTTAGAGATTGCAAAAAACCAGGATTCGCGAAATGCGATTCATATTTCAGTTCTACTTTTTCGTTAGAAGAACAGATGTAATCGTAATATTTTTGAAATGTAGGTATAAATTGACCGATAAAATCGTTTCTTTTTGCATAGATCACTTGTCCTTCAGCATCTAATTGTTCATCCCACAAATCGAGTAAAGTATCGTCTATTGGTCCGTCTGTCTTTAATAAGGCATTCCGGTGTTGAAGAGCTTTATTGTAGCGAATAAGCGAATGTAAATATTCTTTATCGAACTGCGAAAGCACCATGTCTACAAATTTGCGGCGCTCGTCGCTTCCCCCGCTTATCAGTTCGGTATCGGACGGCGAAACCATCACTAACGGAAGCGTACCTATATGATCTGCCAAACGCTCGTATTCCTTCTTGTTCCGTTTAAACTGCTTTTTCTGCTTCCGGCGCAGGCTACAAAAGAACTCTTCCTGCTTGTCGCCGAGCAAATACCATCCTTGTATAACGGCAAAATCGGCATCGTGACGGATATTTTGCGTATCCACCGCATTATTGTGGCTTTTACAAAAAGAAAGATAATGGATAGCATCGAGCAGATTGGTCTTACCCATACCATTACTCCCCAGAAAACAATTGATCTTAGGCGAAAGCGTCAGATCGGCTTGTTCCAGATTCTTATAATTCAGTATGGATAAACGTTCGAGTATCATATTGCGTAATAAAAAGCCAAGATTACAAAAGTAGTATTTTTATTTTTGGAATAGAGGAAGAGGGTTAATTATAATCAGGGCAACCGCATCAAAAAAGTGAAGAATGAAAAATTAAAAATCGTTAGTTTGTATTTTATAAAAAAGAAAGATAAAGGAAACTCCAAATTGAATATCTTTCCTGGATAAAAAAGCTCCATCTGCTG